>NZ_JBVHVT010000047.1:0-66778 GCF_055564695.1 Streptomyces sp. NPDC029014 | reverse complement strand
CTCACTTAGCCCTCCCCTCCATTCCTTTTCCCCCCCCCCCCCCCCCCCACCCCCCCCCCCCCCCCCCCCCCCCCCCCCCCCCCCCCCCCCCCCCCTGCTCCGGCATGTGTGCGGGGGGGGTACCGGCCGCAGCGGAGTGTCGGCGGCCGGGTGGCCCGACGCGGGGGGCGTCGCAGGCCGCGGTGCTCCATATGTACGAGTGCGGCGGTCGCCGGCGGGGGCGGGCGGCCGGCGTTCCGGTGGCGGGGCGGGCGGCGCCCGGGCCGCCCGCCGCCGGTGGGCCGCCGGTCGGGCGGTGGGGTCCGGCGGCCGTGCGGGCTTGCGCAGGGGGTGTCGGCGGGGGCGGCGGGGGCGCCCGTACGGCGGGCGGCGCCGGGTTCGCGGCCACGCGCGAAAGGCCGGGACAGTGTTAGAAATGGCTCATGACCGGACGTTTTGGTCGGCCGCCCGGGGAGCCACCGCCGCCCCGGCTGTCGACCGAGCTCGACCCGGGACTGCTCGCGCGCATCTCCCGGGGTGCCCGCAGCGTCGCCGGTCAGGTCTTCGCGCTCCAGGCTTCGCTGGTGCTGCTGCTGATCACCGCCGCCGCGCTGGCGCTGGTGTTCCAGGCCCGCTACGACGGCGAGCGCGACGCCCGGAACCGCTCCCTCGCGGCCGCCGAGGCCTTCGCCCACGCACCCGGCCTGCCGGCGGCCCTCGACTCGTCCGATCCGACGCGCGCCCTGCAGTCGCTGACGGAGGGCGCCCGCCGGGGCGCGCGCGTCGACTTCATCGCCGTGATGAGCACCAACGGGATCCGCTACACCGACTCGCGGCCGGAGCTGATCGGCTCGCGCGCCGGCGGCGACCTCTCCCGCGCGGTCTCCGGGGAGTCGTTCACCGAGCTGTTCCGCGGGGAGCCCAGCGACGCCGTCCGTGCGGTGGTGCCCGTGCGGGACGCGCACGGGATGGTCGTGGGCCTGGTGGCCACCGGGATAGAGGTGGAGAAGGTCTCGGACGTGGTGGAGGGGCAGCTGCCGCTGCTGCTGGGGGCGGCGGGGGCCGCTCTGCTGCTGGGCACGGCCGGCGCGGCGCTGGTCAGCGGGCGGTTGCGGCGCCAGACCCGGGGCCTGGGCGCGACCGAGATGGCCCGGATGAACGAGCACCACGAGGCGGTGCTGCACGCCGTCCGCGAGGGCGTCCTCATCATCAGCGCCGACCACCGCCTGCTGCTGGCCAACGACGAGGCGCGGCGGCTGCTGGACCTGCCGCCGCGGGCCGAGGGCCGCTACGTCACCGATCTCGGCCTGGACGCCCGCACCACCTCGCTGCTGCTGTCCGGGCGGGTCGCCACCGACGAGGTGCACCTGGCGGGCGACCGGCTCCTCGCCATCAACGTGCGCCCCACCAAGCCGTACCGGGGGCGGCCCACCGGCAGCGTCATGACGCTGCGCGACTCCACGGAGCTCGCCGCGCTCTCCGGCCGCGCCGAGGTGGCCCGGGAGCGGCTCCAGATGCTGTACGAGGCGGGGGTGCGGATCGGGACGACGCTGGACGTGGTGCGCACGGCGGAGGAGCTGACGGAGGTCGCGGTGCCCCGGTTCGCGGACTTCGTGACGGTGGAGCTGCTGGAGCCGGTGCTGCACGGGGACGATCCCGAGCTCACCGCCGGCATGCACTCGGAGATGCGGCGGGCGGCGATGGACGGGGTCCGCACGGACCAGCCGCTGCAGCCGGTGGGCGACCTCATCCGGTTCGACGTGCCGACGGCCCCGATGTCCGCGGCCCTGGACGCCGGGCGGGCGGTGCTCGCGGCGGACCTGAACGCGGCGATGGGCTGGCGGGCGCAGGACGAGGAGGGCACCCGCGAGGCCCTGGAGTACGGGTTGCACTCGCTGATCTCGGTGCCGTTGCAGGCCCGCGGCGTGGTGCTGGGCATGGCGAACTTCTGGCGGGCGGCCGCCACGCCCGACGCGTTCGACGAGGAGGACCTGTCGTTCGCGGAGGAGTTGGGCGCCCGGGCGGCGGTCTCCATCGACAACGCCCGCCGCTACACGCGGGAGCACGCGACGGCGGTCACCCTGCAGCGCAGCCTGCTGCCGCGGGTGCTGCCCGACCAGAGCGCCGTGCACGCGGCCTTCCGGTACCTGCCGGCGAAGGCGGGGGTGGGCGGTGACTGGTTCGACGTGATCCCGCTCGCGGGCACCCGGGTGGCGCTGATCGTCGGCGACGTGGTGGGCCACGGCGTGCACGCGGCGGCCACCATGGGGCGACTGCGGACCGCCGTGCACAACTTCTCCACCCTGGACATGCAGCCGGACGAGCTGCTGGGCCACCTGGACGAGCTGATCGACCGGATCGACCAGAACGAGTCCGCGGCCGCCGCCGGCCCGGACGCCGACGACCCGGCGGGCGAGGCGGCCGCGGTGACCGGCGCGACCTGCCTGTACGCGGTCTACGACCCGGTGTCCGGCAGCTGCACGATGGCGAGCGCGGGGCATCCGGGGCCCGCGCTGGTGTGGCCGGACGGCCGGGTGGAGTTCCCGGAGCTGCCGGTCGGCCTGCCGCTCGGGGTGGGCGGCATGCCGTTCGAGGCGGTGGAGCTGCGCCTGCCGGAGGCGAGCCGGCTGGTCCTGTTCACCGACGGCCTGCTGGAGGACCGCGACCGGGACTTCGACGCGGGCCAGGTGCTGCTGGCCGACACCCTCTCCCGGCGCGGCCGCAGCCCCGACCAGGCCTGCGCGGACGTGCTGGACGCACTGCTGTTCCCGGCGCCGAGCGACGACATCGCCCTGCTGATCGCCGACACCCGGCGGCTGGAGGCCGACCGGATCGCCGAGTGGGAGGTGCCCGCGGACCCGGCGGCCGTCTCCCGGGTGCGGGGGGCGAGCGCCCGGCAGCTGGCCGCGTGGGGGCTGGAGGAGATCGCGTTCGCGGCCGAGCTGATCCTCAGCGAGCTCGTCACCAACGCCATCCGGTACGGGAACGCGCCCATCCGGGTACGGATCCTGCGGGACCGCCAGCTGATCTGCGAGGTGTCCGACGCCAGCAGCACCTCCCCGCACCTGCGGTACGCGGCCACCACCGACGAGGGGGGTCGGGGACTGTTCCTGGTGGCCCAGTACGCGAACCGCTGGGGCACCCGTTACACCGAGCGGGGCAAGGTGATCTGGGCCGAGCTGTCGCTCACGAACGGGGACGGGCCCGCCGTCCCCGCCCCCGACCTCGACGCCCTGGAGGACCTGGCCTGGTGACCCGTACGCCGGCGGCGGGCGCTACCCGGGCCGGCCGGGCTCCAGGTGCCGGACGGCGGCGGTGCGGGCCAGCAGCAGGGCCACGTCGTCCTGCGGGGCGGTCGGCAGCAGGCGGGTCAGGATCGCGTCGCACAGCCGGTCCAGGGGGACGTCCGGGTCGCGCAGGACCCAGCCGAGCTGGGCCATCCCCTGGTCGAGGTCGCGGTCGCGGGCCTCGATGAGCCCGTCGGTGTAGAGCACCAGGAGGCTGCCGGGCGGCAGGGCCACCTCCTCGGTGCGGAACTCGCGGCCGCCGGTGCCCAGGGGGGTGCCGGGCGGGCCGTCGAGGAAGGTGACCTGCCCGCCCGGGGCGGCCACGGCCGGCGGGGGGTGGCCGGCGCGGGCGATGGTGCAGCCGCCCGATGCCGGGTCGTGGACGGCGTACACGCAGGTGGCCATCTCGTCCTCGCCGAGGTCGGCGACCACGGCGTCGAGGGAGCGCAGCAGCTGGGCCGGGGGCACGCCGTGCCGGGCCAGGGTCCGCACGGCGGTGCGGAGCTGGCCCATGACGGCCGCGGCGTGGATGCCGTGCCCCATGACGTCCCCGATGACCAGGCCCGTACGGCCGCCGGACAGCTGGATGACGTCGTACCAGTCGCCGCCGACGTCGTGGTCGCTGGCAGGCAGGTAGCGGCCGGTCAGCTCCAGGCCGGTGACCCGGGGAAGCGCGCTGTTGCTGAGGCTGCGCTGCAGGGTGAGGGCGGCGCGGCGCTGGTTGGTGTACATCCGGGCGTTGTCGATGTTGAGGGCGGCCCGGGCGACGACCTCGTCGATCAGGATGCAGTCCTGCTCGTCGAAGGGCTCGCGGCTGGCCAGCCGGGTCACGGTGACGGCGCCGAGCACGCTGCCGCGGGCGACCAGGGGGATGAGCCGGGCCGAGCCGAGGGTGGCGAGGTAGGCGCGCAGGGGCTCGGCGCGCGGGTCCGGGATGAGGGTGGGGATGTCGGACCGGTACAGGTTCATGGGCCGGCCGGCGGCGATGACCTGCTCGTACACCGTTCCGGCGGGGATCTTGAAGGTCTGGCCGGGCAGCAGCTTCGCGGTGGGTGCGCCCGGATCGGGGAAGACGGCCGCGAGGCGGCGCAGGACGCCGCGGTGCGAGCCGGCGGCGTCGTCGGGGGCGAGGACGGCCTCCAGCAGCTGTACGTCGGCGGAGTCGGCCAGCTGCGGCACCAGGACCTGGGCGATCTCCTCGGCGGTCTGTCGCAGGTCGAGGGTGGTGCCGATGCGGGTGCCTGCCTCGGCGAGCACGGCGAAGCGGCGCCGGGCCCGCTCGGCCTCGATCTGGGCGCGCTGGCTGTCGGTGATGTCGATGAGGGAGGCGATCACGCCGAGCGGGCGGCCGGAGCCGTCGAGGAGCGGGGCGTACGAGCAGGACCAGGTGTGGTCGTGGTCGGGGTCGGCGGGGGTGCGGCCGGTGCGGCGGACGTCGACGACGGCGCTGCCGCGTTCGAGGACCTGCCGCATGGTCGCTTCGAGGGCGTCGGCGTTGACGCCGGGTACGACCTCGGTGAGCCGTTTGCCGAGGTGGCCGGCGGGGCTGACGCCGTTCATCCGGGCGAGTGCGTCGTTGACCCGTACGAACCGCAGGTCGGGGCCGAGGGTGGCGAGACCGATGGGCGACTGGGTGAACAGGCTCTGGAGGGCGGCGAGGGAGTCGCGCATCCGCAGCACCGCGGACGTCTCCACGGCGATCAGCATGGCCCCGGTGCGTCCCTGCGCGTCGGCGGCGGGGACGATCCACATCTCCATGGTGACGCGGTGGCCGTCGCGGTGGCGGACGGGCAGGGTGCCGACGACGGTCTCGCCGGCCTGGACCCGGTGGGTCAGCTCGTCGGCGAGCTCGTGGTTGGCCTCGGGGACGAGCACGTCGGTGCCGGGCCGGCCGAGGATGTCCTCGGGGCGGTGGCCGAGCAGGTCCTGGGCGGCCAGCGACCATTCGACGACGCGGCCGTCGGCGTCCTCCCGCCACAGGGCGATCGGCAGCAGTTCCCGGAGCACACCCGCGTACCCGACAGCCGCGGCCGGCTGCTCCGGGACCTCGCTCGTCGACTGGTAAGCGTCCACCTCACCGACCTCACCCCGGGGGGTCCGATTCCTACCGATTCACCCTATCCGAGCGTCAGGGGGAGGGCCCTGCCTCCTCGCCCCGCGGGCGCGGCCGCGGGTAGAGCCACGGCAGGACGAGCGTCACCCAGCACAGGACGGCGTACAGGATCACCAGGCCCCACCAGCCGCCGAGCGGCCCCCGGCCGAACTGGATCAGCCCGGCCAGCACGCCCGCCGCGGCGGCCGCGGGGAGCAGCTGTTCCCACCGGTCGGCGCCGACCTCCAGCAGGGCCCCGGCGGCGAGGGCGAACGCGGCGCCGACGATCACCGTGCGCCAGCCGGCGCCCACGTCCTGGGGATGGTCCCCGCGCAGCAGCCACAGGGCGAGCGGCGGGCCGGCCGCGAGGACGAGGGCGGTGACGCGGCGCGGCCAGGCCGGGCGGACCAGCCGTCCCGCGGTGCCCGCCAGCGCGGCCATGGCGTACAGGCAGACGGGAACGTGCCCGAGGAGGGAGGACCAGCGGCCGGTGCTGAAGGCGATGCCGGTCCACATCAGCACGGCGGCGGCCAGGGCGTGCCAGGGCGCCAGGACCGCGCACACCAGCGGCAGGTGGAGGAGCGGGTTCAGCGCCTTGAGCACGCCCCGCACCAGGCGGGCGCCGCCCCTTCCGCTGGGCTGGAGGGCCGGCCAGGCGATGAGTCCGGCGCGCAGGGCGGCCCGGCGCGGGTCGCGGGCCCGCAGCAGTCGTCCGACGCCCTCGGCGCCGATCTCGCGGAATGCACCGAGGGCTCCGTCGAAGGCGCCGGGTGCCAGGGGCGGCGGGGCGGGCGGGGCGGGCGGCGGGCGGTTGCCGCCGTGCGGGCCGGTGCGGTGCAGGTCGGCGATGAGGGGGAGTTCCTCGTCGAGGACCTCGCGCTGGCGCAGCTGGGTGAGGACGCCCCGTACGCGGTCCCAGGGCGGCAGGTCGGGGGCGGTCACGACGTCGGCCGCCCAGGCCTCCATGAACGCCGATCCGAGTCCGGTCGCCTCGGCGACGCTCTCCCCGAGGGCCGCGGGGTCCCCGATGCCGCCGAAGGCCGCCTCCAGGCGCTCGTCGGTGGCGACCACGGAGACGAGTGAGGCGGCGCCGTCGAGGCGGCCCCAGGTCCAGTCGCTCATCCGCCAGCGGGCGCTGAGGAAGGCGGCGAAGTTGCTGAGCTGGTTGCCGCTGAGCTTGGCCTTGACCAGGTCCTTCGGCGAGTTCTGGTCCACCCCGTGCAGGACGGTGGCGGTCGCCCAGCTGGTGTTGGCCGCGGAGACGGTGTGGAAGGAGAGGTCCGTGCCCTCGGACAGCGGGCCCGGACGCAGCGGCCCGAGCAGCACCTCGGCGAAGGCCAGGGCGTCGGCCATGGTCGGGAACCCGGTGCCGACGGCCTCCTCCAGGGCCTCGTAGCCGTCGGTGCCGGCCGGCAGGGCCGCGCCGATCGCACCGGCCAGCTCGGCGAGCCGCTCCCACAGGCCGCTGTAGACGTCCGCGAGCGGTGCGGGGGCGGCTGCGCGCGCCACCGGGGCCGGGGGCGGGGGCGGGGGGCCGCCGGTCACGGCCTGGGCCAGGTTGACCGCCCAGGTGTTCCATTGGCCCGGGTCGGCCCCGGGCGGCGGGAGGACCGGCATCAGGGCGCCGAGCCCGAGGGTGGCGGCCTGGTACGGGGCGGCCGCGTCGGCGGGGACCAGACCCAGGGCGAGCTCGTCGCGGTAGGTGGCGAGCAGCAGGCGGTCCCGCGCGGCGATCAGCGTGGCGACGGCGAACCGGAACGCGTAGAGCCGCCGCCGCAGGTCCTCGGCCAGGGCGGGGTCGACCGGGGATCCGCCGGTCTCCCAGGCCCGGACCCAGTCCATGAGCAGCCGCACCGTACGGGCCAGGGCCAGGGGGGAGTGGCCCGGTTCGGGGAGCGCGCCGGACCCCTCGGGCAGCACCAGCCCGGCCGCGGTCTCCCGCGCGCGCAGCCGCCCGAAGAGGGTGACCGAACCCGGGCCGGTCGCGTCCAGCGGCTCCAGCGGGCCGGGGCCGGCCGGCAGTGGCAGCCCGTCCGGGCCGGTGACCTCGGCGGGGTCCTCCAGCAGCCGGATCAGGCGGGCCGCCTCGGCCAGGCCCACCTTGGCACGGTACCCGGGGAGCCGGGCCAGGGCCGCGGCCTGGAGCTCCTCCAGGGCCGGCGGCAGGACCCCGGCGGCGCTCTGCCGCTGCTGGGCCGCGGCCGCGGCGGCCTGCATCTCCAGGGCGTCGTCACGGAGGGACTCGCTGCCGACCTTCACCGCCAGGGAGGCCGCGGCGGTGCGCACGAGCCGCGGAACGCGGCGGCTGGTGCCGCGCTCGGGCGGCGGCGGGAACGGCGGAACGGGCTGGAGGAACAGCAGCCACCGCTCGGCCGGGCGGTCCGTGGGGGCGGCGGCGACGGCCCGGACGGCCCAGGCGACGGGGATGTTGTCGAGCAGCCCGCCGTCCATGAGTTCGATGCAGCCGCCCAGGTTCTCGTCCGGGTAGCCGGACTCGCTGCTGACGCCCCGCATGTCCACGGGCAGCGGGTCGGTGAACGGCTGGGCGCCGTTGCCCACGTACATCCGGCCCGGTTCGAAGGCGCCGGGGAAGGAGGAGGTGGTGCGGGCGGCGTACGCCAGCCGGTTCAGGGCGGTCTCGCGGGCCGCGCCGGTGGCGTCGTCGGGGAAGTCCGTCAGGGCGTAGCGGTGCCGGAAGCGGAAGTAGGCGTTGGACCGGCCGACCAGGAGCGGCCGGCCGAGGGTGGGGCGCACCCAGTCGCGGCGGGGCCGCAGCCGGGTCGCGGTGAGGATCAGCCGGAGCGAGGCGGGGGCCTTCCAGTTCGGTGGGGCCTGGTCGACGAGGGCGCCGAGGGAGGCCCGCAGTTCCCGGTAGAAGACCTCGTCGCCGCGCAGGAGCGAGGCCGGCAGGCGGAACGGGAGCGAGCGGCGGAGCAGCCCTTCGAGGTCGCCGAGGCGCAGCCACAGGTCGCGGACGCCCGCGCCGAAGGGCATTCCGTAGACGAGGTGGCAGGCCATCAGGACGCCGTTGAGGCCGCCGGCGCTGGTACCGACGAGGACGTCGATGTCGACGTGGTCGTAGCCGCAGGCCTGGAGCAGGCCGCGGTAGACGCCCTCCCCGGGGCCCCGGACCGGCACTTGGCCCGGGTCCGGTCCCCCGCCCGCGCCCTGGCCCTGGAACTGGCCCTGGCCCTGGCCCTGGCCCTGGCCCTGGCCCTGGCCCTGGCCCTGGCCCTGGCCCTGGCTGTGACCCGGGCCCGGGGTACCGCCTTCCGGGGTGCCCGGCTCCGGGGCGGCCTCCGGCTCCGGCGTCGCCGCCGGAGCCGCCGCCCTCAGGGCCGCCGTCTCGCAACACGCCCCGCCCATCCACACGGCGAGGCTGACCCCGCCCCGCATCGCGAGGGCGAGCCGCAGCTCGGAGCTGTGCCCGCCCAGTGGGTCGTCGCTCATGCCCCCAGCTTGGCCCGGGATCAGGCGTGCCGCACCCGGGCGGCGAGGACCTCGCGGGAGCGGGTGGCGGTGCGGCAGAAGTCGCGTATGAGTGCCGAGAGTTCGCGCCCCGGTTCCACGCCGAGTTCGCGCCGGACGAGGGCGCGGTAGGAGTCGTACGCCCGCATGGCCTCCACCAGGTTGCCCTCCGCCAAGTGCGCCTGTATGAGGGCCCGCTGACCGCTCTCGCGCAGTGGTTCGGCGCTGACCGCGACCAGCGCGGACTCCACCGCCTCGGCGTGCCGTCCGACGCGGCCGAGTTCGCGGCTGAGCGCCTCCAGGGCGTGCAGCAGCCGCTGGCGCACCCGTTCGCGTTCGAGCAGCACCCAGTCGTCGTACCAGCCCGGCAGCAGGTCGAGGGCGTCCGTGCGCCATTTCAGCGCGGAGAGGTCCTGGGCGGTGGCGGTGCCGTTGATGAGCCGGCCGGCCCATCCGTACAGCACGTACAGGTCGACCACCGTGTGCTCGCGGACGGAGAGCGAACACTTGTCGGAGTCGAGCAGGTCGATGCCGGCGGCCTTGAGCCGCCACAGTGCGGACCGCAGGTTTCCCGCCGCCCGCAGGTCGTCCCCGGACGGCCACAGCGTGCCCGCCGCGTGCCTGCGCTCGACCCGGCCCCCGTTGAGCGCGACGAACGCCAGCAGTCGCTTCCCCCCTTCCGGGACGTCCAGCCATCTCCCCTGGTGGACCACGCGCGGGCCGCCGAGGAGATGGAGCATCGGCGCCTCACCCGCCCCGGGAGTACGGGACGGAGACTCGAGGAACTGTTGGTTCATGGGCGGTCCTCCCGCAGAGAAGTCCGACCGCCCATGCTATGCGCAGACCGTCACGGATCAGTCACCGAGTGCTACAGTTCACCCTTGGCCTCCGCCCCGCGCCCGCGCGGGGCCGGCCGTGCCGCGGCCGGGACCGTAGCTGCCCGGGCTGTAACAGATGCGGCGGCGGCTGCGGACGAACGCGACCCAGTCGCCGGCCGGCTCCCCCTCGTCGTCCACGGGGACGAGGATGTCGAGGTAGGAGGGTGTGTCGAGCCTGATCCGGTCGCGGTTGCGGGCTTCCTCGACGGCCTCGGCGATGTCCGCAGCGCCGCACCGGCAGTACCGCAGGTACGCCTGCGGCCCGAGCAGGGTCTCGATCCGGCCCGGCACGCTGCGGTCCGCGCCGCCACCGTTCCCGACGTCCCCACCTCCGTCCCCGTCCCCGTCCCCGTCCCCGTCGCCGTCGCCGTCGCCGTCCTCGGGGTCGTCGTCGGCGCGGACCGGAAGGTATCCGGCCGGCGGCAGTTCGGCGATGCCCAACTGCTCCAGCGAGTACGGGCCTTCGGCCGCCGCCGCGGGTACCGCGCCCACCGCGGCCGCGGTGGGGCCGCCGTGCGCGCCGAGGTCCGCGACGATCCGGGCCACCTCGCGGCCGAGCTGGTCCTTGGTGTGGGTCCTGAGGAACTGCTGGTCGCCGAGGACGGCGAGCTGCTCCAGCAGCGGCCCCAACTCGGGCCCGGCGGCCGCGGGCTCCGTCCCCGGCGTCTCCCGGGCAGCCGCCCGGGCCGCCGCCCGGGTCCCCAGAACCTGTGCCAACTGGCTCTGGAACTGCAGGATCTGGGCGGTGTAGACGTCCCAGGGGCGCATTCCGAGCCGCGACTGCCAGTACCGGTACGGTGGGGCCGCACCGCGGTCCCGGCGGGCGGTCCACACGTCGGCCTCGAAGCCGTCGGCGGTGCCGGGGACGCGCAGCAGCACCGCGAGGCGGACGGCCGTCGGCCGGCCGGGGGCGACGGCCGGCGGCCCCCAGGTGCCCGGCAGGGTGGCGGCGGCGCTGCCGTACGGCCAGGCGGAGTGCGCCGTGCGCTCGGCCCCGAAGACGCGTGAAGCGAGGAAGTTGCGCCGGGAGGCGGGAAGTTGTCCGTCGAGGCCGCGCTCGCGGTCCTCCACCAGCCGGATCCGCACCCCCTCGGCGGTGTACGGGTGGCGGGTCGTGCCCGTCCCGGAGCACGGGTCGTCGCAGTAGCTGCCCTGGACGGGGGCGTCGCCGTGGTCCCGGGTGGCGGGGGCGACCTCGACCCACCAGAACCCGTCCAGCCCGGGCGTGAGACCGGTGAGCGGGATCGTCACCAGCCGCTCGGAACGCAGCGGCCGCCCCTCTGCGTTGACGGCGAGGCCGGCGCCGACCCGCAGCGTGCCGTCCTGGACGGTGACCTCGTATCCCTCGACGACGCCGGGGCCGGCGGCGGCGCCGACGGCGAGGGCGAGTCCCCGGGCGTAGTCCTGGATGAGGTTGAGGTGTTCGGCCCGCAGGAACAGGCCGTCGAAGGCGTTGAGCCGGTCGATGCCGCCGTCGGCGGTCCCTTCGGTGATCGTCATTCCTCGGTCCTTTCGGGGGCAGCCCCGCGCGGCAGGCGCACGGTGACGACGGCGTCGTGGCCCTCGTCGAGGGTGCCCGGCGGGCCGCCGGCCGGGCCGGCGAAAGGGGCGCGGGGGGCGTCGCCGTACAGCGGTGTGGGGCCGGTGCCGCGGATGCGGATGCGGACGGTCTCGTACGCGGGCCGCTGGTCGAGGTCGACCCGTACGCGCAGGCCGTCCGCGGAGATCCGGATCCCGGCGACCTCGTCGGTGGCCCAGCCGCGGCCGCCGTCGGAGAGGGAGGTGATCTCGACGCCTCCCGGTTCGGCGCAGCCGGGGGCGAGGGGTGCGGTGACGTCGAAGGTGAGCACGGTGTGCTCCCGGCTCCAGGAGACGGAGTCGCGGAGCAGGCGGGGGCCGCCGGCGTCCGCCTCGGGGAGGGCGCCGACCAGCCCGGGGGCGAGGCCGCAGGTCAGCTCCTGGAGGGTGGTGGTGGGCAGGACGGCGGTGCGCACGGACGGGTCGACGCGCACCTCCTCGACGCGCACGCAGCCGTCGTACTGGGTGAACTCGACGGTGAGGCGGGCCAGGACGACCGCCGCCCGCTCCTCGGTCACGGGAGCCCGGGGCGGGCAGGCGTCGCCCTCCTCGCACTGCGGTGCCAGCTCGGTGGCGTCCGCGGCGGCGAGCCGGCGGAAGGCGGCGAGCAGCGCCGGGGCCCGCTGGTGCGCGGGGACCCGGGCGACCTCGGCCGCCTCGCGGAGCGCCTCCCGGCCGGCGGCGTCACCCTCGCCGGCCTCCTCCAGGCCGAGCAGGACCCGTACGCGGTGGTACGGGCGCCAGGGCTCGGGAGGGAGGGCGCGGACGGTGACCGCGGCCGTCTCGACGGTCCGGGAGAAGTCGTCGTGACGGCGCGTCACGTCGCAGGGATCGGCCAGGGCCGGCACCGGACGGTCGGGGCAGGAGGCGAACTCGGCGACGACCCAGGCCTCGGCGGTGCGACGGCACGGCGGGCAGGGCTCTTCGTCCTCGGCGGGTCGGGTGGAGGGCCCGTCCGGGTTCTGCTCGGCCCAGTCCGCCGCCCACCGGCCGAGGGAGAGGCACCAGCGCGCCTCCAGGTTGAGTTCGCGGCCCAGGCCGTCGACGGCCAGCCCGGGCAGGACGGCCAGTTCGTCGCCGTCCCGGGCGACCCCCAGGCCCCAGATCACGCCCGGGCCGTGCAGCCAGGCGTGATGGAGCATGAGCTTGCCGCGCGGATTGCCCATGAGGACGCGGAAGTCGTCCTCGCCGAGGAGCATGCCGAAGGCCACCCGCAGGGCCAGGAAGGGGTTGGCGGGCAGCTCCTCCCCGCCGCAAGGGGCGGTTCCGCAGGGGCCGGTTCCGCAGGGGGCGTTTCCGGGCGAGGGTCCGGTGGGCAGGTCCGGGGCGGACGCGCCGCCTCCGCTGCAGCCGCAGCCGCACGGGGCGCCGCCGGTGCCGAGGGCCGTCATGGGTTCTCCTTCCGGGTGAGCCTGTCGCTCGCCGCGTCTGCCGCGGCCAGTGCCTGCGCGGCCCGGCGGTCCGCGCCGGGGCCGCCCGGGGTGACCGGGTCCCCGGGGAAGGGCCGGCCCGCCTTGCCGTACTCGCGCCGCATCGCGTCGGCCAGGTGGGCCTGCCGGACCTGCCCGGCCTCGTCGGCCGCCCGGAACGCCGCCCCGATCGCGGCGTTGCGGATCCAGCCGCCCGGCACCGGGTAGCACTGCGCGAGGGCGGCGAGGTCGACGTCGGCGTGCCGGAGGGCGGCCGGCAGGTGCAGGTCCCACATGCGGTGCCGGCCCGCCCCGTCGGGCAGCGGGAACTCCACGACGAAGTCCATGCGGCGGATGAAGGCCGCGTCGATGTTCTGCCGCAGGTTGGTCGTCAGGACGGCCAGGCCGTCGAACCGGTCGAGCCGCTGGAGCAGGTACGCGGTCTCCATGTTCGCGAACCGGTCGTTGGCCTCGGAGATCTCGGTGCGGGTCCCGAACAGGGCGTCGGCCTCGTCCAGCAGGAACACCGCCTGGGTGCGCTCGGCCGCCTCGAAGCAGGCGGCCAGGTTCTTCTCCGTCTCGCCGATGTACTTGGACACCAGCTCGGAGCCGTCGACGACCAGCAGGTCCCGGCCGGCCTCGGTGGCCAGCACCTCGGCGGCCAGCGACTTGCCGGTGCCGGGCGGGCCGGTCAGCAGGAGCCGTACGCCGCGCGAGGCCCGGGCGGCCTCCCGCAGCCGCCAGTCGTCGAGGACCAGCGCCTGGTGGCGCAGCCGGGCGACCGCGTCCCGCAGTTGGCCGTCGGCCTCCGCGGACAGCACGAGCCGGGACCAGGGGGCCCGCGGGCCGACCAGGTCGACGCCCGGGGGCAGCAGGGCCCCGGCCCGGGCCCGGATGGCTCCGGACACGTCCGGCCGGCCGCCGTCCCCGCTGTCCCCGTCGGGCCGGGCGAGGGCGGCGCGGCTGCGGATGTCGAGGGCGACCTGGGCGGTGAGAGCCGGGTCCAGGGGATGACGGGCCGCCAGCTCCGGTGCCCGGGCGGCGGCTTCGGGCAGCGCCGCCCGCCAGGCTCGGCGCCGGTCCGCGACCCCGACCGGGCCGGCGGGCACGGTGAGTACGGGCCGCTGCGGGCCGGGGCGTACGGCGCCGGGCGGGGCGCACACCAGCAGCGGCCCCGGGATGCGGTCCACGGCGGGGGTGACCGGGCCCGCTCCGGCCGGCGGAGCGGCGACCACCAGCAGCGGCACGGCTCCCCGGACGGCGGCGTGCAACCCGAGCAGGCCCAGGGCCGCCGGGTCCTCGGGGCGGGCGCGGGCGGCGAACACGCCGAGCCCGGCGGCGTCGGCGAGGGCGGCACAGCGGCTGAGGGCGACGGTCTCGTCGCGGGCGCTGACGAGGAGGGTACGGGGCGCGCGGGAGCGTAGCGCGGCGACCGCCCGGACGCTCTCGGGCAGCGCGAGCCAGCCGTCCAACCCGGGCACGGGCGCGCCGGCGTCGGCCGGCTCCAGCGCGGCGGGCCGGGCGGGGTGGCCGTGCAGGGCCTCCCACAGCTGGTCGGCGAGGGTCAGGGAACGCTCGTGGAAGGGGCCGTCACCGGTCAGCGCGAGCAGCCCGGCGCGCACGGCGGGTCCCTCGTGGAGCAGCCGCCGCAGGGCGACACGGTCGGGGGCGGCGGCGCCGATGGCGCCGGTGGCGCCGGTGGCGCCGGTGGCGCCGGTGGCGGTGCGGGCGGCGCAGTCGATGAGGAGCCCGGCGAGGCCGACGCTGGGGTGCGGGGCGCCGGCCGGGTGCATGGTGCGGAAGGTACGGGCGAGGCCCTCGTGCTCCTCGGGGAGCCCCGCGAACAGCACGAGCTCGGCCTCCAGGGCACCGAGCCCGTACCAGCGCACGAGCCGCTCGAACGGCGTCCGACCGGGGGCGGATCCGGAGCCCTGGCCGGGGGCGGCCGGGCCGGGGGCGCGGCGCTCGGCCGCCGCGGCCCAGTCGCGCAGGAAGGCGGCGGGCTCGGCACCGGCCTCCTCGCTGCACGTGGCCTCCAGCAGCTCGGCGACGCGCACGGCGACGGCGGCGGCCCGGACCGACAGGTCACGGCTGGTGCGGTCAGACATAGCGGTACCTCACGACGGCTCCGAGCCAGCCGACCCAGCCCGGATCGAGGTCCAGCCCGGCCCGCCGCACCCGCGGATCCGCGTCCCCGACGGCCAGCACCACCTCGATCCACCCGGCCTCGGCCACCACCCGCCCCCGCCGCCGCGCCACGAAGCCGACCACGCGGAGCGCGTCCGCAGCGGCCACGTCGGAGGGCGCGCCGACCACCACGGGCTCCCCCTGGCCGCCTGCAACGCCCGGCCCGAGCGCCCTGCCCGCACCGCCCGGGCCGACCGCGGGAACGGAGGCCCACGCGCCCCCGGCCGCGCCCGACGCCGCGGGCGACGCGGACGGCTCGGCCGCGCCCGACACCGGCGGGGACGCCGGCAAGCCGAGCGCCGAAGCCGACGGGGTGCCCGCGTCGTGCAGCGGAACCGCATCCGGGTGGCACGTGGCAGTCGGAACGCCCGAATCCGGCAGTGCCGACGGTGCCCGGGCCCCGATGCCGGTCTCCACCGCCGCCGGCACTGCGTCCGGCGTGGGTGCCGTGGCGGCCGGGGCCGGGGCCGGTTCGGCGATGCCGGAACCCGTACCCCCGCCGAACACCGGACCTTCGGAACCGGACCCCGCATCCGAAACCGGCGCTGCCGGCAGGGCCGGGGCTGCGGGGTCGGTCCCCGCCAGCGGCACGGGCGGTGGGGCCGTCGCGGCGGGGGTGGCGGGGCCGGCAGCCGCAACGGGCGTGGACGGCTCTGCCGTTGCGGTCAGGCGGGTGGCGGTGGAGCGGGCCCAGGCGGTGGCGAGGGCGTCGATCCGGGCCCGCTCGGCGGGTGTCGGCGGGTCGGCGGCCAGGACGCGGGCGGCCCGGGCCCGGTCGAGGCCGGCGAGGGCGAGGGCGGCCGGGTCGTCCACGGGCGCGGCGGGTACGAGGGCGCGCGCGACCGCGTACAGCACCCAGGGCAACGGCCGTGCGGCGAGGGCGGGATCCTCCAGGACCCGGTCCGGGAGACCGGCCTCGGCCGCCGTGGCCAGCAGGAACGGCAGCCCGGCCCAGTCGGTCAGCAGGCCCTCGGCCGGCGGCGACGGCTCCGCTGGCGGCCCGGGGGCGGGTTCAGGGCGCGTCTGCGCCGCCGGGAGGTCCGCCGGCCCGGGAACGCGTACGGGTGCCCGCGCGGCGGAGGTGTCCGGCGCCGGGGCGCGGAGGCCGGGCCCGACCACGTCGGGGGCGTCGGGCCGCGCGCCGTCCACCGCCTCCCCGTACGGGGCCGGGGGCAGCACCTCGCGACCCGTCGGCTCGGCGGGCGACGGTCGGGTGGGAGCCTCCCGCTCCGACTCGGGCCCCGACGCCGACGGCCGGGGTTCGGCGCCGAACCGGGTCGGCATGCCGTCGGGCGCGCCCAACGCGTCGGCGAGCAGGCGGTGCAGTCCCGGGCGCGCCCCCGGCCGGTGCAGTGCGGAGGGATCGGTCTCGGCGAGGACGAGCACGGCCCAGGCGGCTGCGGTCGGTTCGGCCGGGCGCAGCCGGGCTGCCCGTACGAGGGCGGCGAACCGGGATCCGCCCCACAGGGTCCTGGCCAGCGCACGGGTGGCGGGGTCGGGGGCCGTGCCGCCGGCCGGGAAGGGGACGTTGTCGGTCGCGAATGCGGCCAGCCGCTGCCAGCCGCGCTGCCCCAGGGCCCGGTCCAGGGGAGCCACCCCGCAGCGTTCGGCGGCGCGGAGCACGGTCGCGGCGGCCTGTCGCGGGTGGCGCTCCAGCACGGCGAGCACTGCTTCGCCCGGAGCCGCCCCCGGTGCAGGGTCGTCGGGGTGGACGAGGCCGGTCTGGCGCCAGGCCCAGAGCCGTTCGAGGCGCCGGGCGGCGATGCCGGTGACGGCGTCGGCGAGCAGGTCGGCGTCGCTGCGGTAGTGCACGGCGGCGCCGCGGTCCTCCCGCACGGTCCGCTCGATCGCGGCGGCGACGGCCCGGGACCAGTCGCGGGCGAGCGCCGGGTCGGGGCGGTCCAGGTCGAGGGGCAGGGTCAGGTCGAGCCGGGCCAGGCACCACCGCCCGGGCGGCAGCGCGAGGGCGCGCAGGGCCGCCGCGAGGTGGCCGTCGACGGCGTGCCGCAGCGGACCGCGCAGCCGGTCCGGTGCGGGCGGCGCCTCTCCGGGTTCGTACCGCAGCGTGGCGGACAGCCGCCCGACGACCAGCGCCGGCCCCGCCGCACCTTCCAGCCGCCCTTCGCTCACCGCACCCACCCCACCCCGTCGCCCGCAGCTCCCCCACCCGGCCGAACCACCGCGCCCGTCCGGCGCATACGCCGCGACGCCTCCACACCGGGCACCCCCGGCGGAACCTCGCTACCCGTCCGGCCCGCACGCCGCGAACCCGCCGGACCCGGATCCCCGCTCGGCCGGCACCTGCGCGGTGCGCGGTCGGCCGCACCCGCCATGCCCGGTGCGTCCGCGGACCGCGGGCGGGCGGGCCGTGACGGCGCGCCCGGCGCGGAGTGCCCGTTCACGGCGTTCACCGGGCCCGTCCCGGGCACATCCCGCTGCCCAGCGGGTGCGTCCGCGCCGGCTTCGCCCCAGCGGCCCGTGCCGTGCGGCCGGGCCGGCAGTCGCGGTGCACGCGACCGGTCGGGGGTGGCCGCCGCCCGCGAAGTCCCGGACGGGGCGGGCGCGTGCGGGCAGGCCGGGACGTGCGGGGCGGGGGCCCCCGGCGTCCCGGATGAGGTGAGCGGCCGGCCGCAGAGCCCGGGAACGCTGCGCGCACCGCGCGCCACCGGCCCCCGGCCCGCCACAGCCGCGTCACGCGCGTCGCCCGGGACGCGCACGCCGGGCAGTGGCGTACGGGCCGCCCGCTCCCCCGGCTCGGCCGGATCGTGCGGGGCGCGGAACCCGCCCGTGCGGAATGCGGCGGGCCCACCGCGGGCGTCCGCGGCAGCCGGGCCGGGCGTGCGGTGGTCGGGCCGTCGTGCCCGGCAGCGGTCGGGGGCGGCCGGGGGGTTCGGGCCGGCAGGGCCGGCCGTGCGGTGGTCGGGCCGTCGTGCCCGACCTGCGGTGGGGCGGCGGTCGGGGCCGGCCGACAGGTTCGGGCTCATCCGACGCGCACCGCCCCCGGGATGGTGGTTTCGCCGATGCGGGAGCCCTGGGCCGGGACGCCGACGACGGCGTTCGCTCCCAGGGTGAGGTGGCCGGCTACCGCCGGGGCCCAGGCCGCGCCGGGGCCGACGACCGAGGTGAGGCCGAGGTGCAGGGTGCGGCCCAGGCGCATGCCGGTGCCGAGGGGGCAGATGTCGACGCGGGTGTGGGCCGGCTTGTGGGTTTCCACGATGCCGCGTACGACCTCCAGTTGGGCGGGGGTCGGCGCCGCGGGAATGAGGACGCTGAAGCGGTGCGCGGTGGCGGTGTAGCCGTCCTCGCCGGGCCGGGTGCCGCCGACGGTGAACCGGCCCAGCGCCCCGGAGGCGGCGGCCGCGCCCCCGACGGCGGGGGCGGGCGGGCCGCCGGGGGCGGTGCCGAGGACGGTGCCGGCGAGTCCGCGGAGCCGCCAGTGCTCCACGACGCTGACGGGGACGGGCAGGTAGAGGCGCAGGATGCGTTCCAGGCAGGCGGCGGTGCCGCGGATGCGGAAGAGATCGTACGCCTGGGCGATCAGTTCGCGTCGGGCGGCGACGGGCCAGCGCCGGTCCAGGGCGAGGCCGAGCAGTCCGGCCAGCCAGCCGAGGGCTTCCTGCGGGGTGGTCCGGGGGTCGAGGAGCAGGGTGCGCAGGGCGGCGCGGGAATCCGTCTCGTGCAGGAGTCCCTCGGCGGGGGCGAGGAAGCGGTGCAGGAAGGCGGCGTCGGCCTCGTCCCGGCTCCAGGCCCGGGGCAGGGTCGCGGAGAGCCGGTGTCCGGGCCGTTCGACGCGCAGGGCGCGGACGCGGGGGGTGAGGCGGAGGGTGCCGGTGAGCCGGAGCACGATCCACAGGTAGCGGCCGGGCGGGGCCTGGACGGGGGCCTCGTACGTCTCGTAGGCGTCGTCGGGGTCGATCTGCGTCCAGGGCAGTTCGCGGCCGGTGGGCCGCCGGAACAGGGGTGCGGGGGCGGGGAGGCGGGCGGCGTGTCCGGCGCGGGACGGCAGCGGCGGGGTGAGGTCGGGGCGGTGGACGGCGCGCGGTCCGCGGACGGGGGGCTGCCAGGGCAGGGGGTCGGGGACGGTGTCCTCGTCGTCGGTGAGGAAGCTGACGCGGACGTCGGTGCCGGGTGGGATGCAGGCGTCGAGGAAGAGGCGGCCCCAGCGGGTGCGGTACTCGCCGGCGTCGAGGCGGTAGCAGATAACGGTGCCGGTGGGGGTGTAACGGGCGGCGGGTCCGGCGGTACGGGCGATGCCGGCGACGGTGGTGAACGCGGTGCGGCCGTCGGGGTCGACGGTCAGGGCGCCGCCGTCGTAGTCGGGGGCGCGCAGCGGTTCGAGTTCGGCCCAGGCGGTGGTGCCGTCGGCGCGGAAGCGGCGGAAGGGCCGGCCGGGGGTGCGGGCGACGACGAGGGTGCCGTCGGGGGTGAGGTCGAGGTCGGTGGCGCCGTCGACGGCGAGGGGACGGGTGCCGTCGGCGCGGGCGATGACGGCGGGGCCGCCGCCGGCCGGGCCCGCGGGGCCGGTCCACAGGACGTACAGGTGGCCGGAGTGGTCGGCGATCCGGGTGGGGTGCAGGCCGTCGGCGCCGGGCGGGCGGTGCAGGGCGGGGCCGCGCAGGGGGCCGCGGCGGCCCTGGAGGAGGACGATCCCGGCGGGTCGGGTAACGAGGACGGCGACGGCGCCGCAGTGGGCGGTGACGTCGAGGGGGCGGCGGTGCGGGTGGGCGGGGGTGCGGACGGGGACGCGGCGCAGGAGCCGTTCGCCCCACAGGTCGACGACGTGGACGGCGGCGGCGCCGGATTCGGCGATGTGGAGCCGCTGGCCGGCGTCGACGGCGAGGCCGCGGGGGACGCACAGGGTGCCGGGCCGGTGGGGGGCGGGGCTGGTCGCAGGGGCGGCGGTGGCGCCGCGCGGGAGGACGTCGACGCGTCCGGCGCGCGGGTGGGAGCGGTAGGCGCGCCCCCAACGGTCGAAGGCGAGCCCGGCAGGACCGTACCCGGGGGCGCCCGGACCGGGCCCGGAGCCGGATGCGGTCCCGTCCGCCGTGGCCCCGGTCGCGGCGGCTCCGGTCTCGGCCCCCGCCCCCGCCTCGGCTCCCGTTCCGGCTCCGGGCTCCGGTTCCCAGGCGAGTTGGACGCCGCCGCCGTCGAGCAGAGCGGTGGACTCGTGGCGGCAGCGGACCCATTGGTCCGGGTCGGCGATCAGGGCGGTGGTGCGGTCGCCGTGCATCAGCACACCTCCGGGGGGAGCGGTACGACGACGGGGTCTCCGGGCGGCACCGGCGGGCTGCCGTAGCCGGCGCCGACGGGCAGCGGGCTGCCGGTGACCACGGTGATCTCGGCGAGCCGCGGCACCTCCCACTGGTTCAGCGGCACGAGCGGCAGCGGGGTCCAGCCGGCCGGGCCGCGCCGGGCCAGGGCGAGTTCGCCCTCGAGGTACTCCAGCCCCTCCACCTGGACGGCGACGGCCTCCAGCTCGGCGCGCCGCACGGCCCGGCCGAGCGGCCAGCCCGCGCCGTCGGGCCCGTACGGCGGCAGCGGGGCGAGGTACTGGCGCAGGATCAGCTCGGTCCAGCGGCGCACGGCGTCGGGCTGGTAGCCCTCCCGGGTCCGGATGCCGACGGAGATGGCGATGTCCACGTAGGTGGGCGGGATGACGTACAGCTCGGCGGTGACGAGGCGCCTGGGGTTGAGGTACGCGGCGACCTGCCGCAGCAGCGCGAGGTCGGGCAGCGGGGCGCCGGGGTCGCGGAGGTCCTCGGTGGGGAAGACGAGCACGCTGACGACGCCGGCGGCGGGCCGGCCGGGGGTGTCGGGGTGGAGCAGGGGCAGGGTCTCGGCGCGGCGCACGCCGGGGACCTGGAGGGCGAGGGCGCGGTGGTCGTCGGCGGTGACGGCGCGGTCGCGGCGGTGCACCTCGGCGGGCAGGGCTTCTAGGGCGTCGGCGAGGGAGGCGGGGTCGGCGCCGCCGGTGGCCGGGAGCGGGTTGCCGGCCCGGACGCCGGGGACCCCGGTGAGGGCGGTGACGGCGCCGGCCGGGATGTTGCCGGCGGCGCCGCCGCCGTACCGGTAGCCGAGGACCCGGATGCGTTCGCCGATCCGGGGCAGCCGGCCTCGGGTGCCGAAGCGGACGAGGCCGGCGTCGGGGTCGAGGGTGTAGTGCCGGTCGAGGGGGCCGCTGGCGGCGAAGTCCTCAACCTCGGTCCAGGGTTGCCAGCCGTCGGGTTCCTCGACCTCCAGGCGGACGGTGCCGGGCAGGACGGGGCGCTGGGTGAGCCGGTGGACCTGCCCCGGTTCGGCGGTGCCGGTGCCGAGGAGTTCGGGTGCGGCGGTGCGGGCCTGGACGGCGCCGACGGCGTTGACGCCGACCCAGCGGATGCGGTGGATGGCGTCGTTCTCCCCGGCGGGGCGGCGCACGCGCAGCCAGCCGAGGACGCGGGCGGCGGTCGGCCCGTCGTCCAGCGGCGGCGGACTGTCGAGGCCGCCGGTGCCGGCGGGCGGGCCCTGCGGGTGGGCGGGGAAGGCGGCGGGCAGGGCGATGCCGACCACGCCGGCGGTGGTGAGGCCGCGGGTGGTGTCGCCGAGCACGGCGAGGGGGGTGAAGGGGGTGCGGGCCCCGGGCCCGTTCCACAGCTCCCACAGGAAGCCGGGCGGGGCGCTGAGCAGGTCTCCGGCGCGCAGCCGGGTGGGGTCGCGGGGGTCGCGGGCCACCAGGTCGTAGGGGCGGCGGATCTCCTCGTCGGGGACGACGCCGAGGAAGAGGGTCTGGCCGCGCATCCGGGCGGGGTCGGTGGTGGGGCGGGCGAGGAGGGCGATCCACAGGCTCTGGTCGAGGGTGGTGCTGACGTCGAGGGGCGGCCGGTCCGGGTCGAGGGGATCGGCGGGGACCTGGGTGGTGGTGTAGAAGGTGACGGGCGCGCCGGCGGCGACGCGGTCGCGCTCGGCCTGCGGGAGGGCCTCGACGGCGTTGTCCCGGCGGCGGCCCTCCCCGCTGCCGGGCGGGGCGGGGGCGACGGGGGTCTTGCCGGCGGCGAGGGTGTCCAGGGGCCAGGCGACGGTCTCGTCGTCGGTTTCGAAGGGGACGGCGCCGGCCCGGGCCTCGGTGCCGCGCAGCACCTGGACCCCTTCGGGGCGCTCGGTGCGCAGGGTGAGGAGGGTGCGGGCGGTGAGCGCGGGGCGGGGGCGTACGCCGAGCAGCCGGAGGAAGGCGACCTTGGTGGCGTCGGGGATCTGGTTGAAGCGGAAGAGCAGGGACTCGCCGAGGTGGGCGAAGAGTTCGAGGAGGGCGATGCCGGGGTCGCCGGCGTTGTGGTCGGTCCACTCGGGGGCGTAGACGGGGATCCGTTTGACCAGCTCGTCGCGGAGCTGTTCGAAGGTGCGGTCGTCGAGGATGGGGCCGATCAGCGGCATGGAGTCGTCACCCGGCCCTCTATCGCAGGTAGAAGGGGTAGACGAGGTTGTCCGGGCGCAGGTCGAGCAGCCGCACGTAGGCGATGTCGATCCACACCAGGGTCGGCTCCTCCCCCGGGGTCACGGAGACCTCGGTGACCTGGATGCGGGGCTCCCAGGCGGCGAGGGCCTCGCCGATCTCGGCGGCGATCGCGGCCCGGGTGGCGGGGGTGTTGGGGGCCATGAGGTGGCGGCGCAGACCGCAGCCGAAGGTGGGGCGCATGACGCGTTCGCCGGGCTCGGTGTCGAGGATGGTCTCCACGGACTGGCGGATCGCGGCGCTGCCCGCCACCCAGCCGAGCCGGCCGGCCCCGCCGCCTGCGCCGGTCCCGTCACCGCCGTTGCCGTAGGCGTCCTGCGGCCGCAGCGGGAACCGGATCCCGGTCCCGGACCAGGCCTCGCCCGCGGGCAGGGCCGCGGCCGCGGGGAGCGGGCCGCCGGCGGGGGCGGATGTCAGGGCGTCAGATGCTGCCATGGCTCCATGCTGCGCGGCGGGCGTCACCGCACCGTCTCCCCCGGCGCGACGGGCCCCGACCAGCAGCCGCCGGCCACCGCCAGCCACAGGCAACCGGCCACCGGCCACCCGTCATCCCCAGCCCTCGGCGCGCAGGGCCGGTTTCATCTCGTTGAGGGCGCCGTCGTACTTGGCACCGAACTTGGACCGGATGTCGTTGACGTCCAGCCTGACGGCCTGCTTGAACCGTTCGGCCTCCATCAGTTCCAGCTGCCGGGCGCGGTGCTCCTTGGACTCCGTCCAGCTGCCCGTGCTCAGGGCACGCGGGTGGGAACTCCAGTTGCCGTCGGGGTTCTTGCGGCCCCGGTGGTCCTGCCGGTCCATCTGGATGGCCGGCCCGCGGCCGTACGAGAGGGTGCTGACCTGGCTGGTGACGCTGTGCGGGGGGATGTGGTTGATCTCGGTGCCGGCGTAGTTGAGGCCGGTCTTCGGGTTCTTCAGCTCGTCGTAGCGGCCGCCCCGGAACGCGGGCAGCTCCGCCGGGTCGCGGCGGTCGACGCCCGCCTTGCCGCCCTCCTGCGCCGGGCCCTTGGCCGCGCCCTTCGAGGCTTCCTTCGCCCCGCTCCCGTCCTTGTCCTTGCCCTTGTCCTTGTCCTTCGCCGCGCCCTTGGTGGCGGCGTCGATGAGCGGCAGCTTCTGCGCCTTCGGGCTCATGGCGGCCGTGACCTGCCACGTGCCGCCGTGCAGCTCGGGCTCCAGCACCCTGAACCCGTACGTCCTGCGGATCCCGGCGAGTTCGGCGCGCAGGTCTGCCTCCTCGTACGGGTGGGAGTGCGACTTCTCCGCGATCCTCCCCAGGGCCTGGAGCCCCGAGAGCCAGCGGGCCTGCTTGGCCGGGGAGGGGACGTCCGCGGGGTCCTTGCGGGGCGCGGCCGGAGCCGGGCCGGCACCGGTGGCGGGGCCCGGGCGGGCGGTGGGCCGGGCGGGGGCGCCCGGTGCCCTGGCGGGGGCGGCGGCCGGGGCGGCCGCGCCCGGGGCCTTGGCCGGGGCGGCGGCGCCGGGGGGTGCGGGGGTGCCGGGCTCCTTCCAGGCGCCCTTCTTCTGGTCCTCCGTAGCGGTTTTCGCCGGGACCTTGTCGTTGACCAGGTCGGTCATGAACCTGTCGGGGCTGAACTTCACTTCGCTGAAGGCGACTTCGGGAACCTTGCCGGAGCCGAGGACGTGCTCCACGTCCGCCCCGATGCCGAACTCCCCCGGCAGCGGGTACTCCAGCCGCCCCACCGGCCAGTCCCAGCGCTTGTCCGGCGCGGGCGACCACCAGGGGCTGTCCAGTTCGACGAACAGGTCCCCGCCGAGCGCCAGGAACGGCTGGGCGGCGATCTCCATGTGTCCGGCGAGGAAGAACTCCCCGCGCTTGCCGGCCTTGGGGTCGGCGACCTCGCGGAATCCGATGCGGGGCGTGGCCTCCACGTAGCCGCGGACGCCCGCGAGGGCGTGCAGGGCGACGCCCGCCTTGATGTCGTGGCCGAGGAGTTGGAGGCCGGCGCCGCCCTCGGCCTTCAGGCGCAGCCCGGCGAAGGCGGAGACGTTGAGGGTGCCAGTCAGGCCGAAGTCCTTCAGGACCTCGGGTTTGGTGGACCAGGTGCCGGTGAGCTCCATGCGGTCGAGGGTCGCGGGCCCGAAGTCGGCGACGGCCTCCAGGCCGATCCCGGCGAAGAGGAAGACGTTGCCGACGAGCGGGATGCCGTAGAGGGTGCGGACCTCGAACCGGGCGAGCTGTTTGACGTAGTGCTTCTGCTCGAAGAGCGGTTTGTCCATCCGCGGCACGATCTTGCCGACGACGGTCACGTCCCCGCGGTGGTCGACGACGACGAGGGCCTCCCCGCTCAGCCAGTCGGCCAGCCGGACGGCGACCGTGCCCCAGCCGGCGAGCACGCGGGGGCCGGGGCGCGGGGCGGCTGCCCCGTCGGGGGTGCCGGGGCCGGTGGCCTGCGCAGGGGCGGGCTCGCCGGTGACCGCCTTGGCGGTCTTCACCTGCTCGGCGAGCCTGCTGTCCGTCAGTTCCGCGGCGGTGGCCGGGTCGGTGGCGACGAAGGTCACCTGGCCGTCGAACCGGTCGTTGGAGTAGCCGACGGTGCCCCGGACGTCCACCGCGCCGCCCGCGTACGCGGCCGTGACCTGTCCGGAGAAGCCGCGCAGGGCCACGTCCACGGTCGCACTGCCGGACACCGCGCCGTCCGGGCCACGGACGACGGGCACCTCCAGCGAGCCGAGCCCGGCGACCGTGCCGCGGGCGACCGCGTCGAAGGTGACCGTGTCGCCGGTGAGGCCGAAGCTGCCGGTGGCGGTGAGGAAGCCGCCGAGGGTGAAGCTCATGCCGGTGGCCCGCACGACCAGGGTCGGGCCGCGCAGTTCGTTCTCCGCGCCGGGCAGCTTCAGGCCGCCGGCGCCGAGCCAGCCGAGGACCCGGGCGCAGCTCTCGATCCGGTCGAGGAGGGCGCGGGGGCCGCCGAGCAGGGCGCCCTGCACCACCACCGAGGCGTGCCCCTGGACGACCCCGTCGTGGACGCGGACGGCGAGGACCGGCTCGATGCCGGCGGTGCGCAGCGGCTGCAGGAACGGGAGCAGCAGGGGGACGGGTTGGAACGCGCCGCCGGCGGCCGTGGCCGGGCCCCGGTCGGTGCCGTACAGGTGCAGGACGCCGGCGGCGGTCCGGCCGAGGCGCACCCGGACGGGCCCGCCCGCAGCCCCCTTGCGCTCCAGGTACGCGGCGACGGCGGGCGGCGGGGTGAGCGGGGCGCCGCCTTCGAGGGCCAGCTCCTCCTTGGGCATGTCGGGGGCGGGGGCGGGCAGGGCGCGGGCCAGCTCGTCCGCGAGCCGGCCGGGCGGGGCGGGTACGGAGGCCCCGGCCGGCCCGGAGCCGGGGGCGGCGGCGGGCGCGGCGGCCCGGGTGGCCGCGGCGGCGGACGCGGGCGCAGGAGCGGGGGCGGGCACGGCCGCCGGAGCGGCGGCACGCTGGGCGGGAGCAGCGGCGGGGACGGGAGCGGGGGCCGGTATCGGGGCCGGTACGGGGGCCGCCCGGCCGCTCATCGCCCGCTCCCGCACAGCGGGTCGCGGACCGGCGGCTCCGGTTCGGGGCGTACGGGGACGGGCGGCGGGTCGGGCGGGGTGACGGCCTCGAAGAGGTCCTTGCCGTCCTCGTCGCGGAAGCCGCCCTCGCCGGCCTGGAGCCGGGCCGTGGCGCCGCGGGCGCCGAGGAGCCCGTCGAGGGCGTCCCGTTCGGCGTCGCCCATCTGGCTCAGGGTCAGTCCGGCGTCGAAGTGGGCCTTGAGGGTGGCGATGGCCGTGGCGGAGGGCGGCAGGCAGAAGCGCAGGGCGAGCAGCCACCACAGCTGGAACAGGAACACCACGATCGGCAGGAACATGCTGAACAGGAAGAACGCCACGATCATGAAGAGTTCGAGGGCGAAGGTGCAGATCCGGGGGACGGTGCCGCCGACCGAGCCGCCGCTCGGGGTGCCGCCGCCGGGGTCGAAGGACAGCTGGGAGCCGGGCGGGCTGGTGACGGCGACCCCGCCGGGGCCGGGCGGTGCGCCGGCCCGGGCGGCCAGGGCCCGTAGGTCGGGCAGGGTGATGGAGGTCCTGCGGTTCTTGGTGCCCTCGGGGTCGTAGAACGGCGCCAGCCTGAAGGGCTCGGTGGGCTCGCTCCAGGAGACCTGCGGCGGGCAGTGCTCGTGGCCCGGGGCGGGGGTGCGGCGGACGAAGCAGCGCAGTTCGTAGACGGACCGGTCGTCGAGTCGGGGGGCGCCCTGGTCGTCGTGGTCGCCGGAGCAGGTCGGCACGACCCCGAACCACAGGGAGCGCTCGGGCGGCCGGGGGCCGGTCTGCGGGCAGTCGCCGGAGCGGGGCGGGAGCCGCCACATCGGGAGTTCCCGTTCCCGGTCCGGAGGGCGGCCCGCGGGCGGCGGGGCGCCGACCTCGCGCCATGAGCCGCCCGCGGGGCCCTCCATCCAGGCCTGGACCTCCGTCTCCAGGCCGACCTGGTCGATCAGGGCGCGGTTGGCGTCCTCGAAGGCCTCCCGGTGCGCGAGGTCGGCCCACAGGACGTCCCGGACCTCGGAGGCGTACGGGGCCGGCCCGGACGGCACCCCGCGGGCGCCGTCAGGGCCGTCATGACCTTCCGGGCCGTCCGGGCCGTCCGCGGAGCGGTCGGCGGCGGCCAGTCCGGCCGTCAGCCGGTGCGCGAGCCGGCGCAGCACCTGCGGCGGGGCGCTCATGTCCACCTGCCTGCGCCGCATCACGAAGCCGACCTCCAGGCCTTCGGCGGACTGCGGGCGGGGCCACCCCGGCCGGTCGCAGAAGAGTTCGACCACGACGGCGTAGAAGCGCTCGTGGCCGGGCTGGTACAGCTTGCGCAGCCGGCTGCGGTACAGCCGGTGGGTGGCGAAGCGGGCGCGTCCCGGGCCGCGTTCGGCGAGGGGGACGGGCACGGGGCAGGACCACACGTCCTCGGTGGCGTCGAAGCGCAGCGAGTCCCGCGGGTCGGCGACGAGGGCGCGGACGAACTCGGGCGAGGCGTACTTCTGCAGGGCGGGGGTGCGGGCGGCGGGGGCGAAGCGGTCGAACCCGCCGCGTTCGCACACGTACCAGGGGGCGAGGAGCTTGAAGCCGTGCCCGGCGGCGGCGGTCGCGCTCACCAGATGTTCCCGGCGCCGGGCGTGTAGGCCGGGGAGACCACCATCTGGTCGGTGACCAGCGTCGCGCACTTGACCAGGCCGGTGAAGGTGGACAGCGGGGCGTTCACCGTGACGGTGGGCGCCTTGACGTCGACGGAGGCGTTGGCCTCGACCTGGACCGCGGTGTCGGTGAGGCGGACGGTGCAGCCACCGCCGTGCCGGACCACGACCTGGCGGGCGGCGTCGTCGAGGACGACCTCGTGGCCGGAGGCCATGGTGATCCGGACCCGGGCCGCACCGGCCGTGTCGTCGAACTCCAGACTGCTGCCGGCCCGCGACCTGAACTGGCGGACGTTGTTGGCGGGTTCGGGTTCGTGGGGCAGGGCGGCGCGGCCGTTCCAGGCGGCGCCGAGGACGTACGGGCGGCGCGGGTTGCCGGCCTCGAAGGCGACGACGACCTGGCTGCCCACCTCGGGCAGGACGAGGAGCCCCTGCCGGTCGTCGGCGTACGGGGAGCAGAGCGTGGCCCAGGCGCGCACGTCGCGGTCGCCGTCCCGGCCGAGCCAGGGGAAGCGGACCTCGATGCGCCCGAGCCGCTTCTCGTCCACGATGTCGGTGACGAGCGCCGGGTAGACGCCGAAGTAGCCGGGGGCCGCTCCGTCCGCGGGGGCGGGCAGGGACATCACACCACCTCGTTCAGGGACGGGCGTTCGGCGTCGAAGCGGGTGCGGAAGCCCCGGTCGGGGTCGAAGGTGTGGCGGACCCGGGTGACGTGGTAGCCGTCGCCCTCGAAGGGGCCGCCGACCGAGCGGAGGGTGAGCCGGCCGCCGACGACGAGGTCGGGGCTGCCGTTGGTGGTGCCGGCCACGGTGACGAACCGGCGGCCGCGGCGCAGCATCTCGGCGCGGGCCCAGCTCTCGGCCTCCCCCGTGGTCAGGGCCGCCTCCCGGACGCGCAGGCTGGTGGCCGGTCCCATGGCGCGGGCCAGCAGCCGGGCCCCGGTGCGGCCGCCGCCGGTCGTCTCGGCCTCGACGACCTCGGGGCCGGCCCGCTCGTCGATGGGTTCGCGGCGTTCGGCGTCGTAGCCGGTGACGACGACCTCGCTGCGCTGGTGCGCCAGGTCGGCGGCGAGCCGCACCGACATCAGCTGGTTGCCGTAGACGAGGGTCTGGGCGGGGGCGGTGCGGCTGCCGCGGGGCCGGAAGTGCACGGTGGTGCCGGTCGCCCACAGCTCCGCCTGGACCAGCCGGGCCCGCTCGCGCAGGAGGGCGAGGTCGCTCTGGTTGAGCTGCTGGACGACGTCGTAGCGGGGTCCGGGGGCGTCCGCGTCGGCGTCGAGGCCGTGTTCGCGGGCCACTTCGCGGGCGACGTCGGCATCGGTGACGTCGCGGTAGGTGCGCAGGCGCCGGGTCATCCGCAGCCGCATCAGCGCGTCCTCGGCGTGGACGAGGAGCAGCGGCGGCTCGCCGTCGCCGAGGACGAGCTCCACGGCCGAGACGACGCCCTCGAAGACGTACCGCCGGGCCGACGGCGGGCCGAGGGCCGCCTTGAGGGTGCTGCCGAGGCCGACGGTGGCCGCGTCCAGGTGCAGCAGCCGGTCCTGCGGGCCGGTGGCGCCCGGGCCGACGGCGAGGAAGTGGGCGCGCAGGGTGCGCAGCCCCTCGGTGCCCTCCGCCACCTCCAGGCGTACGCAGTCGCGGGCGAGGTCCCGTACGAGGCTGCCGCCGACCTCGAAGACGGGCGAGACGGGCGAGACGGCCGCGACGGCGGCGTCAGTCATCGAAGCCCTCCGCGGCGGTGCGGGCGGCGAGCCAGGCGGCCCGCTCGGTGTCCTCCCGGTGCCGGTCGGCGGCCGCCCACCTGCCGCCGGAGCCGGAACCGGAGCCTTGACCGCGGGCCGGGGCGGGCGGGCCGCCGCTGCCCGCGGGCAGCACTTCGGTGTGCAGCTCTCCGATGTACACGCTCATGGCGGGCCTCCTCGCGGTGTCCACCCAAGGGTGCTGGGGCCCGCGTCACGGCTGCGTTGCTCGCAGTCGGCCGCGGCCCGGCCGGGCGGGTCGGCGGGGAGCCGCTCCCAGGGCGCGGCCCCGGGGGCCGGGGCGGGGACCTCCTCGCGGCGGGCCCGGTCGGCGAGGCTGCGGGCGCCGCCGGCCCGGACCTCGGCGAGGGTCCCGGGGTCGGCGCGGGCGCGCAGCGGTATGCCGCGGCCGTACGTGGTGGACCGCGGGTCGGGGCCGGCCGGCGGGAGGCGGCCGGGCGGGGGCGCGGTGCCGTTCCCGGCGGCCGGGGCGGGGCGGGCGGCGGGGACCTCGAAGGAGCCGCGGGCGCGCACGGTGGCCAGGTCGACGGCGGCGGCGGTGACCGTCTGCGCGGCCGCGGCTATCCCGCCGCCGGCGCTGAGGACGAAGCCGGCCCGGGCGGCCGCGTCCGGTCCGCCGGGGGGCGCGCCGGCGGGGCCGCCCGGTGTGCCGGGAACGCGCGGGCCGCCCTGCGCGGTGGGGCCGGCCGAGGCCGTACCGGCGGGTGCGCCGCCCCCGGCCGAGCCGGCTCCGGTGGCGCCGCCCGTGATGCCGAGGGCGGCGGCCAGGCCCGCGGTGGAGGTCGCCGACGCCTCCCCCGCGTACCCCGCGGACAGGCTGATGCCCGCGGTGGCGGCCAGGCCCGCCTCGGCCTCCGCGCCCAGGACCACGCCGGCCCCGGCCGCCAGGCCGAGCGGGCTGTCGAGTCCGCTCATCGCCCCGCGCCAGGCGGCCGGGTCGAGTCCGACCCGGGACAGCAGCTGCTGGGCCGACTCCCCGCCGTGGGCCTGGACCACCTGCCGGGGGCGGCTGGTGCCGGCGGTGCCGGGCGCGGCGCCTGCGCCCTGGTCGCCGGCCTCGGTGGCGGCCCCGGCGTCCCGGGCTCCGGGGCCCACGGCGTTGGCCTGGTAGGCGAAGTTCTGCTCGACGATGGTCACCGCGACCTTGGCGCGCAGCGGGGTGCCGTCGGGGGCGAAGTGGTCGAGCTCCTCGTTGACCTGGGTGACGATGCCGTTGTAGCGCAGCGTCCCCCACACGAAGCGGACGGGCGGCGGCGGATCGGCGGGGGCGGCCGCCGACGGCTCGACGAACTGCCGTACGAGGGCGGTCCATTGGCGTACGTCGACGTACCCGCCGGCGCCGCCCTGCTCGGCGGTGTCGAATTCCAGGTCGAAGGTGAGCGTGGAGCCCTCCTGGGCGGGGTGCTGCACCTTCTGGGTGCGGGTGGTCGCCCCGCCCCGGTCCACGTTGTTGTTGCGGGAGATCCGCAGGGTGGTGGGGTTGAACTGGACTTCGAGGGGGCTGCCGGCCTCTTCGACGCGGGGCGTGCGCTGCGGGCCCTGCTCGCCGGTGACCTTGAGGGGGGTCAGGGTGGCGTGGGCGGTGCCCGTCACGGGGTGCGCTCCAGGCGCAGGCCCTCGTGGGCGATGTGCAGTTCCTCCACGGCGATCTCCCCCGTCCTCGCGTTGAGCGCCGGCCCGGTGATCTTCAGGGGCAGGCCTCGGCTGAACGTCCAGCGCGCCAGCGTCCGCCGGCCGGCGGTGTCGAGCACCTCGACGTCGCCGTCGTAGCGGGGCACCGGGGCGCCGCCGGCGACCATGCCGTGCAGCCAGTCCCACAGGGCGGTGTCGGCGCTGCCGCCGTCGGTGGCGACGAGCATGCCGCGCCGCAGGACCAGCGGCTGGAGCCGGACCCGGCCCACGCGGCGCACCACCGCGTCGTTGGCGCCGCCCTCCGCGTACTCCCGCAGGTCGGCCTCCAGGCCCAGCCCGGAGCACTCCTGGAACCCGCCGTCGCCCAGCCGGTCGGGGGCGCGGTCCGGCCCGCCGGAGCGGGCGGGGAGGCCGGCTGCGGCCGGTCCCGTGGCGCTCCGGCCGGGGGCGGCCGCGGCGGTCGGGCCGGGGAGGCGGGGCGGTGGCAGGGCGGTGCGGCCGGGGGCGGTGCTGCGGACGAGGCGGATCCGGAACCGGAAGGCCTGGACGAGTTCGGGCGGGTGCTCGGGCACGGCCGGTCTCACCTCACGTCAACGGAGCCGTCGGCGTCCTGTGCGATCCGCAGGACGAGGTATTCGAGGGGCTGCGCGGGGGCCACGCCGATCTCGGCGACGAGCCGGCCGAGCCCCTGCGACCAGGTGGGGTTGAGGTGTTCGTCGCAGCGCACGAAGAAGGAGGTGTCCTCGCTGTCGCCGGCGAAGGCCCCGGCCCGGTACAGGCCGCGCAGCAGTTGCAGGACGGAGCCGCGCAGTTCGTCGCGCAGCTGCGGCGTGTGGGGTTCGAAGGCCAGGGCCTGGGCCTGCCGGTCCAGGGTGAGCCGGAGCGCGGTCATCAGCCGGCGCACGCTCAGCTGGCGGTAGTCGGGGTCGCGGGAGAGGGTGCGGGCCGAGGCGAGGCGGAAGCCGTCGCGTTCGGCGCGGAACACGTCGATGCCGAGCAGGTGCAGTTCGTCGCAGTCGGCGTCGTCGAGCTGCTGGGCGGCGGTGACGGCCCCTGCGGCCAGGGCGTTGGCCGGGCCCCAGGGCAGTCCGAGGCGGCGCTCCCGCTCGGCGATGATGCCGGCCGCGAAGCCGGAGGGGGGTACGGGGACGGCACGGCGGTCCGGGTCGTCGGGGTCCACGACGCCGAGCCAGGGGTGGTGGGCGGCCGCGTAGCTGCTGTCGAAGGCGGCGCGCCAGCGGGCGACGGAGCGGACCGGCAGCCCGGGCGGTACGTCGAGGAGGGCGACGAACCGGCGCCCGTGCTCGGCGAGGGCGACGAGCCGCTGCTGGCGGCGCAGGACCTCGGGCAACTGGGTGGCGGGGTCCAGCAGCAGGGGGCGGGGCCGGGCCGGGGCCAGGGTGAGCGGGACGGCGGGCGGCGGGCAGGGCGCGAAGCGGCTGCCGAGGGGGCGGGGCGGGGTCTCGGTGGCGGGGGCGTTCTCGCCGTACTGCCAGAGCAGGTCGGGGGCGGACAGCAGCCCGATCTCGGGGACCAGCGCCATCCGGTCCGTGCCGATGGCGGCGGCCGCGGCGCTGTCGCCTTCGTCGCCGCCGCTGTCGTCGTCGGCCGCGGTGGCGGGCAGCAGCTCGACGGGGAGCGCGCCGTGGAAGCTGTCGGTGCTGATGGCGGAGTACCGGTCGGTGCCGGGGCGGACGGGGCGGGAGGGGGCGGAGGTGAGGAAGGCGTCGGGCGGGAACAGCGCGTCGGGCCACTCCCCGTCGGGGGTGACGAGCAGGGATTCGGCGGCGAGTACGGCGGCGGCGTACCGGGGGTGCCCCCGGCTCAGGCCGAGCCCGGTGAACCGCTCGCGGCGGGGTCGGGCGGGGTCGCCGTCGGCGACGGTCACCTCCGCGGTGACGACCTCGGCCTCGACGGCCACCGCGCGCGGACCGCCCGCCCCGGGGCCCGTGCCCGGGACCGGGGCCCGGTCGAGCAGGGCGACCACGGCCGGCGGGCCGGAGCCGTTCCTCCGCTCCGCCAGTTCGCGGATGCGGAAGAACGCGCCGGCGGGCGGCAGCCCGGGGCCGCGGACGCGCAGCACCGATGCGGCGGGCGGGGTGCGCCCGGGCGGCAGGGCCAGCTCCCGCCCGTCGGCGGCGGCGTCGAACCGCTCCGCGGCGGTGAAGTCCCAGCGCACCGACAGCCGCCCGCCCCAGCCGCCCTCGTCGCGGGCGCGCAGCCCGATCTCGTACGGCGCCCCGCCCGGCCCGGTGCCCGGGGACCCGTCCGCGCGGACGAGCGCGACCCGGTGCAGGGCGCAGGCCTCCTGCGCGGCGGGGTGCGGGGCCCGCGGCAGCGGCGCCACCCGCAGCACGTACGCCCGTGCCCCGCCCTGGGCGAAGAAGGCCCGGACCGCGTACGGCAGCAGTCCGGGCCCCTCGAAGCCGCCGAACCGGCGCACGTAGTCGGACCAGCGGTCGACGGGCACCGGTTCGTCGACGGGTCCGCGCGGGGCCACGCCCACGAAGCCCGCGACGTCGAGCCGGACGGGCGCGGCGGCGGGCGCCGCGGGCCTGGCGTCGCGGTACACACCGGTGCCCCCGAGGCGCAGTCCGGGCCCGGTCACAGGGACTGGAAGTCGATGCGTTCGGCGACGAGGTGGAGTTCCTCCATCGCGACCTCTCCGCCGCCCTTGCCGGTGAGGGTGGGCCCGACCCACTTCTTCGGCTGGGCGGCGTGCAGCACCCAGGCGCAGACGGGGGTGCGGCCCTCGTCGTGGAGGGTGACGGTGACGGTGCGGGCGTCGTACGCGCCTTCGCGGACCGCCTTGATCCAGTTGAACAGGCGCAGGTCGCCGATGATGCCGCGCTTGAGGGTGACGTCGTTCGTCGTGTTGGTGTTGGCGATCTTGCGGACGTGGTTCTCGGGGTCGTTGCCGTTGCGGTACTCGGAGTACTTGATCTCGTTGCCCGCTCCGCTGAAGTCGGAGAAGCCGCCGGCGATCTGGTCCTCGCCGCCGGTGTCGCCGAGTTTGACGAGGAAGTTGAAGGCGCCGTAGGGGTTGTTGCGGGTGGCCATGGGCGGTGTCTCTCCCGTTCTGGGGCGGGCGGGTCAGCTGCGCCGGGCGTCGGCGGTGAACTGTCCGATGCGGAACACGACGAACTCGGCGGGGTAGGTGGGGGCCACGCCGACCAGGCAGATCAGGCGTCCGTTGTCGAGGTCGTTCTGGGTCATGGTGGTGCGGTCGCAGCGGACGAAGAAGGCCTCTTCGGGTTTGGTGCCGAGCAGGGCGCCGGTCCGCCAGGTGGCGAACAGGAAGTCCTCGACGGACTGCCGGACCGACGCCCACAGGCGTTCGTTGTTCGGTTCGAAGACCGCCCACTGGGTGGACTTCTCGATGGAGTGCTCCAGGTAGATGAAGAGCCGGCGGACGTTGACGTACTTCCACTCGGGGTCGGAGCTCATCGTGCGGGCGCCCCAGACGCGCCGGGCGCGGCCCTCGAAGAAGCGCAGGGCGTTGATGCCCTCGGGGTTGAGAACGGACTGCCGGTCGTAGGTGACGTTGACGGTGAAGTCGTCGACGCCGAGCAGGACTTCGTTGGCGGGGGCCTTGTGCACCCCGCGCTCGGCGTCGCTGCGGGCGTAGACGCCGGCGACGTATCCGGAGGGCGGGACGTCGAGGAGGGGGGCGGGGGCGCCGGGGTCGGGGCGCCGGGTGGGGTCGGTGATGCGGACCCACGGGTAGTAGAGGGCGGCGTACTTGCTGTCGAACTGGGCGCGGAACCTGCGCACTTCGGAGATCGAGCTGTCGCGGGGCGGGTCGACGACGGCGATCCGGTAGCGGAGCTTCTCGCAGTGTCCGATCAGGTGGTCGACGGCGGTCTTCTGGTCGGCCGGGAGGAGGGTGACGGTGTCGGGGGTGGCGACGATCGCGATGTCGTCGATCTCGGCGAGCGCGCCGAGCCCGAGGGCCGGGTTGGCGAGGCTGTCCGGGTCGGCCTCCCGGCCGGCCAGGTCGACGGCGCCCAGCTGGTCGCCGTCGCCGCCGTCGGTGAGGTGGAGGCCGCCCTGCCCGGGCAGGAGCAGGGCGGCGAGCCGCGCGCCGGGGGCCGTCGGGGGCGCCCCCGTCGCGGGCGGTACGGTCTCCAGCCAGACGAGGGAGAACTCGTCGGCCGGATCGGCCGCCTGGAGGACGTTGCCGACCGAGCGCGGGTGCCGGTCGTCGAGTTCGAGTTCGTTGTACACGTCGACGCGGTCGTCGAGGCGTACGGTGACGGCGAGGGTCAGGTGGAAGGCGGCGGAACCGGCCGTCACGGCCTCGAAGCCGCCCTGGGCGTCCCGGTAGCCGAGGACTCCGTCGGCGCGCCGGGCCACGACCCGGACGTTGATGGGCTGCGGGGGGACCGTGTCGGCGATGACCGGCGGCGCTCCGCCGGCCAGCGGCACGACCTCCAGGGCGGCGCCCTCCTGGACCCCGGTCAGGCGGGGTGTCCCGCCGGGGCCGGTGACGAGGATGTTCTTGCCGCGCCGGAAGGTGACGGCGACGCCGATCCGGGCGCCCGCGGAGCCGGGCCAGCGGGCCCGCCAGCGCAGCAGCGGGGTGCCCTGGGCGGGCAGGGCCAGGGAGGCGAAGGCGCGGGGGACGTCGATGGCGCCGGCGGCGGTGCGGGGGAAGCGGAAGACCCGGGAGACGTAGAGCCGGCGGCCGCCGTTGGCGAAGAAGGCGCGGGCGGCGAGGGCGAGCGGGCAGTCCTCGTCGCCGATGCGCAGGCCGCCGAAGGCGCGTTCGTACTCGGTGAAGCCGGTGACGAGGACCGGGGCGGGGAGGACGGCGGGGCCGCCGGGCAGGGTGTAGGGCACGGGGCCGTACTCGGTGCGCCCGGCCATGCCGAAGGTGCTGGTCGGCACGCCCTCGATGGAGCGGGATCGGAAGCTGGTCTCCTCGACGTACACGCCGGGGGTCAGGTACTCGGGCATCGGCGGCTCTCCTCGGTCGCGGTCAGGCGGGACTGTGGGGCAGGTCGGCGGCATGGACCAGCTGACCGACGGTGAGCGTGCGGACGGTGTCGGCGGCGCCGGTGCGGTACCCGGCCGGCCGGGCGGTCCCGCGCAGCACCGCGTTGTCGAGGTCCTGCGGCCGGGGCGGGGAGGTGCTGCGCACGACCGGTTCGGCGACGAGACCGGCGAGCGGGTCGGCGGGCAGGGCGGCGGGGGGATCGGCGGGCGGCCCCGCGGGCGGGTCCGGGGCGTGGGTGCGCAGCGCGACGTCGAACCGGGACGGAGGCGGCGAGGGCAGCACGCCCACCCCGTCGATCAGCAGCAGCACCTGGCCGTGCTCGTCGCCGTGCGCCCAGCCGAGCGGGACGCCGCCGGGCCCGAAGGCGTCCACCCGCGGCCAGCGCACGGGTGTCCCGGCGGGGGTGACGACGCGCAGCCGGATGCCGGTCGTGCCGAGCGGTACGGGGTGGGCCGGGCCGGGCAGCAGCCAGGGCAGCAGCAGCCGGGCGTCGGCGCGGACGTACGGGGCGGTGGGCGGGCTGGCGTCGGCGCCGGCGAGCTCGGGCCGGGTCCACAGCGGGACGCGGAAGCGGCGCGGGACCCACCGCCGGGCGGGGTCGTCGACGCGTACGGTCACGGTGCGCGGCAGGGCGCCGGGGGCGCCGTGCCGCAGGACGAACCCGGTGGCTCCGTGTCCTTCGAGCGGCCGGAGCAGGTCGCCGGGCCGCGGCCGGCGGCCGGGGACGGGCTCGTACTCGCAGGTGACGCTCAGCCCGGGCCCGGCCGGGGCGCGGGTGCGGGCGTCGAGCGGCCGCACGGCGAGGGCGAGGCGGTGCAGCACCGCGGCCTCACCGACGGCGACGGCTATCGGTTCCTCCGGCAGCGCGGCGGGGTCCTCCCGCCCGACGGCCGGGCCGGTCATCGCGCGCGCTCCGCGGAGACGGGACCGGCGGCGACGGTGGTGACCGGGCCGGAGGCGGGCCCGGCCCGGCCGTCGATGCGGACGACCCGGGCGAGGTAGGGCAGGCAGAGCCGGTAGTCGGTGGTCATCGCCTGGAAGGCCTCGCTCATGGAGTCCATGGCGAGCTCGTCGGGGACGATCTGCACCGAGTCGCCGGGGAGCCAGTCGCCGCTCGGGTGCAGGAGCGGGCCGGTGAGCAGGGCCTCGGTCTCCAGGATCCGGGCGACGAGCCCGAGCCACTCCAGCTCGGCCTCCACGAACTGGTCCCAGGCGGCGACCATCAGGTGCATCCGCAGCGGCAGCCGGGGCAGCCCGTCCTGGGCGGCCAGCGCCGCGAGGGCGGGCCGGGTCTCCCGGTCGATGCTCAGGCGGTAGCAGTAGACGGAGACGGCGGGGTTGCGGATGACGGAGCCCGGGGTGTCGACCTTGTCGAAGTCGACGGGCCCGGCGAGGACGGCCTCCGGGCGTCGCCCCGTGGGGAGCTCCTCGGCGAAACGCCGGTTGAGCAGCGCGACGACGCTGCGTCCGACGGCGGCGAGAGCCCGGTATCCAGCCATGGGGCGATGCTGCGGCCCGCCGCGTCACGGGCGCGTTGCCGGGCGCGCTGCCGGACGGGTTGCCGGGCGCGCGACCGAACCGGGGCGCGGCCGTCCGCGCCGGTGCGCGATGGCCGGGCGACGGGCCGGTGACACCGCCCGGCCCACACTCGGGTCGCGCCTGCCCGCATCGACGAGGAGAGCCAGTATGAGCAGCACCGCGCACACCCACCCGGCCGGCAGCAGCACCGGCGGCTGTGACCCCGGCGCCATCGACGAACTGGCCTGCATCGCCACGGGAATCCAGCGCCGGGCCGAGGTAACCCAGGAGCACCTGCCGCAGCTGCGGGAGTTCCAGGAGAAGTTCAACGGGGCCCGGACCCGGTACACCCGGGCCCGGCTGGCCGCGAAGGCGGATCTGGACGAGGCGGCCGCGACGCTCGGCAAGGTCCGCGAGCAGATCCGCTGCCGGGTCGGGCACGAGCAGCGGCACTGCCTGGCCCAGGCCGTGGACCGGGTCTTCGACGACATCCGCAGGTGCGCGGGCGGTTGGGGCTGCTGCACGGACGACTGCGGGTGCGAGTTCTCCGACGTGGTCCACCCGGACGACACGGTCGCCTCCCTCGCGTCCCGGATCGCCCGGTACACGCAGGACACCCAGAAGGCGGCGGCCTGCTTCACGGCGCTGGACGGCGAGGTGACGGCGCTGCCCGAGCGGGCGGTGAAGATCAGGACGGATGCGGTGCAGCTGCTGGCCGACGTCTGCGACCCGGTGCTCGGCCAGGACGTCGTACGCCTCTACGCGCGCCTGCTGGTGCTGCTGCGGCGGATCGCGGAGGCCTTCCGGGGCTTCGGGAGCGTCTCGGAGTTCGTCGACTGCCTGTGCAAGGCGCTGTTGTGCGTCCTGAAGGGCTGGCAGGCGATCGCGGTGCTGGAGGGCGCCCGGGCGGAGCTGCTGTGCAAGGAGGAGACCCGGCGCCGGGCGTGCGAGCGCAAGCAGCAGGAGACCGTGGAGGAGGTGATGGCGGAGTACGCCCGGCTGTGCCCGCCGTGCACGGCGCACGGCGAACCGGACCGGGAGGCCGACGCGGACTCCGAGGAGGAGGAACCCGTCCCGGCCGCGGCGCCCTGATGCCGGCGGCGCCCCGGCCGTACGGGTCGGGCAGCGGTCGGGCGGGCGGGCCTCAGATCCACCGCCGTGCCGCCTCGAGGCTGTCCCCGAGGCCGCTGTTGAAGGCGATGGCCGCCCGGGGTGCGTGGCGGCGGGTCAGGTTCACGATCTGCTCGAAGAGCGGGAGCAGCGGTTCGGTCGCGCGGATCCCGGCGCCGACGACCACGACGTCCCACGGGCGGTCGGTCAGTGCCGCGGTGAGGGTGGCCTCGGCCGTTCCGTCGAAGACGAGCAGGGTCATCGCCGCGGCGATGCCGTGCTCGTCGAAGCGGACCAGCTCCGCGTCGAGCGCGGCGCGAAGGGCCCGTGCGTCCACGCCGGGTATCGCGTGCGGGTCGTAGCCGACGATCAGCACGGAAGACATGTGATCAACATACTGGGCGGGCCAGGAGCATGACCGCCGAACGGTCCCGGCCGCGGTCCGGGTGGCCGCGGCCGCCCGGACCGCGGGCCGACTATTCCCAGTCGTCCCAGGGCGGGTCCGTCTCCTCCGGGTCGAGGGGCGGTTCGTCGTCCCACGGCTCCCGGTGCCGCCCCGTGTTCCGCCCCGGTGCGGCGGGTGCGGCGGGTGTGGTGGGCGCGGCGGTCGGGGCTGCGGGCTGCGCGGCGGTCGGGGCTGCGGGCTGCGCCGCGGCGGCGCCGGTCTCGGCGAGGACGTCCAGGATCCCCTCGCCGTACTTGGCGAGCTTCGCCTCGCCGACGCCGCTGATCGTCCCGAGCTCCTCGACGGTGTCGGGCAGCCGGGTCGCGATCTCCCGCAGGGTCGCGTCGTGGAAGACCACGTACGCCGGAACGCCCTGCTCGCGGGCCGTCGCGGCCCGCCAGGCCCGCAGGGCCTCGAAGACCGGCACGGCGCCCGCCGGCAGGTCGGCCGGGACGCGGGCGCCCTTGCCGGAGCGGGCCCCGGACTCCTTGCGGGCCCGGCCCGCGGCGGGCGCCGGCGCGGTCTCCTTGCGCAGGGGTACGGGCCGCCGGCCGCCCAGCACCTCGCCGCTGGCGTCCGTGAGCACCAGCGTGCCGTAGTCGCCCTCGACCGCCAGCAGGCCCTGCGCCAGCAGCTGGCGCACGACCCCGCGCCATTCGCCGGCGCTCAGGTCGGCGCCGATCCCGAACACCGAGAGGGTGTCGTGGTCGAACTGGATGACCTTGGCGGTCTTCTTCCCCTGGAGGATGTCGATGATCTGGCCGGCGCCGAACTTCTGCCGCCGCTCCCGGGCCAGCCGCCACACCGTCGACAGCAGCTTCTGCGCGGCGACCGTCCCGTCCCAGGACTCGGCCGGGGTCAGGCAGGTGTCGCAGTTGCCGCAGGGCCCGGATTCCTGCCCGAAGTAGGCCAGCAGCCGTACGCGGCGGCATTCGACGGTCTCGCACAGGGCGAGCATCGCGTCGAGGTGGGCGGTCAGCGAGCGGCGGTGGGTGTCGTCGCCCTCGGAGCCGTCGATCAGCTTGCGCTGCTGGACGACGTCCTGCAGCCCGTACGCCAGCCAGGCGGTGGCCGGTTCGCCGTCGCGGCCGGCGCGGCCGGTCTCCTGGTAGTAGCCCTCGACGGACTTCGGCAGGTCGAGGTGGGCGACGAAACGGACGTCCGGCTTGTCGATGCCCATGCCGAAGGCGATGGTCGCCACGACGACGATGCCGTCCTCGCGCAGGAAGCGGGCCTGGTTCGCGGCGCGCGTGGCCGCGTCCATGCCCGCGTGGTAGGCGACGGCGTCGATGCCGTGCTCCACCAGGGCGGCGGCGGTCTTCTCCACGGAGGCCCGGGAGAGGCAGTAGACGACGCCGGCCTCCCCCTCGTGCTCGGTGCGGATCAGCTCCAGCAGTTGCTTGACGGGGTTGTTCTTGGTGGCGATCCGGTACTGGATGTTCGGCCGGTCGAAGCTGGCGACGAAGTGCCGCGCGTCCTGCAGGCCGAGGCGGGTCGAGATCTCGGTGTGGGTGGCCGGGGTGGCCGTCGCCGTCAGGGCGATCCGGGGCACCTTGGGCCAGCGCTCGTGGAGCATGGAGAGCGCGAGGTAGTCCGGCCGGAAGTCGTGGCCCCACTGGGCGACGCAGTGCGCCTCGTCGATGGCGAAGACGGAGATCTCGGCGCGGTCCAGGAGCCGCTGGGTGCCCTCGGTGCGCAGCCGCTCGGGGGCCAGGTACAGCAGGTCCAGCTCGCCGGCGAGGAGGAGCTGCTCCACGGTGCGCCGCTCGTCGAAGCCCTGCGTGGAGTTGAGGAAGCCGGCCCGCACCCCGAGCGCGGTCAGCGCGTCCACCTGGTCCTGCATCAGCGCGATCAGCGGGGAGATCACCACGCCGGTGCCGCCCCTGACGAGGGCCGGGATCTGGTAGCAGAGCGACTTGCCGCCGCCGGTGGGCATCAGCACCAGGGCGTCGCCGCCGGCGCTGACGTGCTCGATGATCTCCTTCTGCTCGCCGCGGAAGGAGTCGTACCCGAAGACGCGGTGAAGCACCTGCTGGGCATCGCTGGTCTCGGGGGACGCGTCCGAAAGGGTCATGTCCGGCAGCCTACCGACCTCCTGCGACACCCCGCTCCGCCCTGTGGAGAACCGGGCCCGCGGGACGGTGTCCGCGCGGCCGCTCCGCGGCCCCGTCGGGGCGCCACAGACGGACCGCGGCGGCGGCCGAGACGGCGGCGAGCGCGCCGAGGACGGCGACGGCCGCGGTCAGGCCGGCGGCGGCGCCGACCCAGCCGGCCAGTGGGTACGTCAGCAGCCAGCAGGCGTGGGAGAGGGAGAACTGGGCGGCGAAGGCCTCGGTGCGCCGCTCGGCCGGGACGGCACGGCGGATGAGCCGCCCCGCGGGGGTGAGCACGAGGGATCCCGCGGCCCCGAACGCGGCCCAGGCCGCCAGCAGCGCGGGCCAGCGCCAGCCGCCGGAGCCGGCCGCGGTCAGGGCCCCGGCGGCGGCGAAGACGCCGGTCAGGGCGAGGGCTCCGCGCAGCATCACCGTGCGGTCGGCGGCCCGGTCGAGGACGCGGGGCAGGAGCAGGGCCACGGCCATGGAGCCGGCCCCGTACGCGCCGAGGGCGAGGGCGACGTCGCCGGTGGGGCGGCCCAGGCGGTCGCGGACGTAGACGACGGTGTTGACGGTGACGAGCGCGCCGGAGGCCGCCACGGTGAGGTTGAGCAGCAGCAGGGCGCGCAGCTGCGGGGTGGCGAGGAAGAGCCGGGCCCCCGCGGTCGCGGCCGCGTACGCCCGCCGCCCGCGCCGGCCCGCGGACGGGCCGCCGCCCGCGCCCGAGCCGGAACCCGCACCCGAGCCCCCGGCAGCCGTGGCCGCGGCCACCGGCCCGGGCAGGGCGACGGAGGCGACCAGGACCGCGGAGCCGAGGAAGCCGACGGCGGTCCCGAGGAAGAGCCGGTCGTAGCTGGTGACGGCGAGCAGGGCGGCGGCGAGGGCGGGGCTGAACAGGCTCTCCAGGTCGTAGGCCAGCCGGGACAGGGACAGTGCCCGGGTGTAGTCGCGCTCCGCGGGCAGCACGTCGGGGACCACGGCCTGGAAGGCGGGGGTGAACACGGCGGAGGCGGCCTGGAGCACGAAGATCAGGACGTAGACCTGCCAGACCCGGTCGACGAACGGCAGGGACAGGGCCACCGCGGCCCGGCCCAGGTCGGCGCCGATCAGGAGGGTGCGGCGGGGCAGCCGGTGGGCGACCGCGGCGACGGCGGGCGCGATGGCGACGTACGCCACCATCTTGATCGCCAGCGCGGTGCCGAGGACCGATCCGGCCCGCGGGCCCGCGATGTCCCAGGCGAGGAGCCCGAGGGCGACGGTGGCCAGGCCCGTGCCGGTCAGGGCGACGGCCTGGGCGGCGAACAGGTGCCGGTAGGTGCGGTTGCGCAGGACGGACAGCATGGGGCGGCCTTCCGCTCGGCGGGGGTCACCCCTCCACCGTATCGTCATGTGCGCAGATGCGCACATGACGAACTGATGCCCGCACGCCCCGGCCACCACCGCACCGCCCGGCCCTACGCTGTCCCCATGGCCCTGAGCGATCCCCTGCCACCTGCGACCGCCTCGCACCTGCGGACCCCCGACAGCGCCCGGCTGGCCGAGGCGGCGTCGGTCTTCGCGCTGCTCTCCGACCCCACGCGCCTGCACCTGCTGTGGCTGCTCGCCCAGGACGAGTCCGACGTCGGCACGCTCGCCGAGCAGTGCGCCGCCTCGCGCACGGCGGTCAGCCAGCACCTGGCCAAGCTGCGGCTGGCCCAGCTGGTGGAGTCCCGCAAGGAGGGACGGCACGTCCACTACCGGCTCCGCGACGGCCACCTGCGCCGCCTGGTCGTGGAGGCGCTGAGCCACGCCGACCACCGGGTGAGCGGTGAGGCGCCCCACGACTGACGTCCCCCGTGGCAGGCTGGGGCCATGCCGTCCCGAGGTGTGGTGCCCGAGCCGCAGGAGTCGCCCGAGCCTCCTGAGCCGCAGGAGTCGCCCGAGGTGCCCGAGCCGCCCGGGGTGCAACTGGTCCAGCTGACGACCCCGGCCCGCGTGCCGCCCGCCACCGCACGGCAGCTGACCGCCTGCTGGACGGCCGTGGTCAACGCGGGCGGCGCGGTGATCGCCCACGAGCTGCCCATGCCGCCCGTGTCCGCGACCGACGTCGCGCCCGCGGTGGACCGGCTGGTGCGCTCGCTCGATCCGCTGCGCTGCCGCATCCTCCTCGCCGTCGATGGCGAGGCCCTGTCCGGCTGGCTGGTTCTGCGCCACGACCCGCACCCGCTGGTGGCCCACTGCGGGGTGGTCAACCACCTCCAGACCCTCCCCGGCCTGCGCGGCCGCGGCGTCGGCAGCGCCCTGATGACCGGCGTGGCCGCTGTCGCCCGCGACGAACTGGGCCTGGAACGGCTGCAGCTCAGCGCCCGGTCCGGGTGCGGACTGGAGGGGTTCTACCGGCGGCTGGGGTGGGTGGAGGTGGGCCGGTGGCCGGGCGCGCTGCGCGTGGCTCCCGGGGACGACCGGGACGACGTCCTGATGAGCCTCGCCCTCTGAACCGGCCGAACCGATCCGGCCAACCGCCCCCGCGTGCTCCCACGCCCCCTTCAGCTGCGGCAGACGGGGAGCGATGATGGGCGGAGCCGTACGAGTGATCGCGGATGCGGGTCCGCATGCGTCGTCGGGGAGGGACGGCCGGGATGAGCGACGCCCCTTTGTACCTGGAACCGCGGCTCACCTCGGGCCCTGCGGCCCTGCTGCGCTCCGCGCCGTTCCTGCACGGCCTCGTGGACGCGCTCGGGTCGCCCCTGAACGTCGTCCTGCCCGCGGAGCTCGAACGCAACGCGGAGGCGTTCGCCGAGGTCCTGCGCCGGCACCGGCTGCCCGGCCGGATCTGGTTCGCGCACAAGGCCACCGGCTCCAGCGCCCTGGTCCGCCACGCGGCCGCCACCGGCGCCGGGCTGGACGCCGCCTCCCTGGAGGAGCTCCAGCACGCCCTCGGGGCGGGCTTCACCGGCGACCGCATCATCACGACCGGGCCGAAGGACCCCGACTTCCTCTGGCTCGCGGCCCGCTGCGGGGCCACCGTGCACGCCGACGGGCCGGGCGAACTCACCGCGGCGGCCCGGCTGGTGCGCACGTGCGGCCTGCCCCGGCTGCGCGTGGTGCTGCGCCTGTCGGAGTTCGGCGGGAGCGGCCCCCGGACGCTGTCCCGGCCGACCCGCTTCGGCTCCCCCGAACGGAACCTGGACCGGCTGCTCGACCTGCTCGACGGGCTGCGGGACGCCCTGGAGCCCGTCGGCGTCGGCTACCACCTGGACACCACCAGCGCGGACGAGAAGGCGGTCGCCCTCGAAGGCTGCCTGCGGGCCGTGGACGCACTGCGGCTGCGCGGCTTCCAGCCGCGGGCGATCGATGTCGGCGGCGGCTTCGGCATCAGCTACCTCGCGCACGCCGCCCAGTGGGAACGCTGGACGACCGCCCTCACCGAGGCCGTGCTCGGCCGCCGTGCACCGCTGGCCTGGGGCGGGTACGGCTACGGTCTGCGCGTGGAGAACGGCGTCCTCAAGGGCGCGCCCGCCCTCTACCCCGCGTACCGGCCGGCCGCCGGCGCCGCCTACCTCGACGAGCTGCTCTCCCGGCCCGCGCCGGGACTGGGCCGGCCGCTGGGCACGCTGCTGCTGGAGAGCCTGTGCGACCTGTACGCCGAGCCCGGCCGCGCCCTGGTCGACCAGTGCGGGCTGACCCTGGGCCGGGTCATGGAGGTCCGCGACGACGCCGGGGGTCCGCCGCGGGTACGGCTCGCGCTGAACGCGGCCGACGTCGGCCTGGAGGAGCACGGCGTGCTCGTGGACCCGGTCCTGGTCCCCCGCGACGACGGCCCGACCACCGCATCCCAGGACCCCGGCCCCGGCGGCGGCGCGGTCGGCGTGCACCTCATGGGCAACCTCTGCCTGGAGGCCGACCTGATCACCCGCCGGACCGTCTTCCTGCCCCGTCCGCCCCGCCCCGGCGACCTGCTGGCCTTCCCCAACACCGCCGGCTACTGCATGGACTTCACCGCCACCCGGGCCCAACGCCGGCCCGTGGCCCGCAAGGTGGCCGTCAGAGCCGCCGCCCCGGGCGGCACCGCGGGCGGCACCGCGGTCGACGCCGGAGGGGAGGGCGGAGCCTGGCGCTGGTGCCTCGACGAGCAGTACTGGCCGGTCACGGAAACGGGGGGATGAGGCACATGAGGTACGACAGCATCACCGACGCCATCGGCAACACCCCGCTGGTGCGCATCGATCCGGACGTGCACGGACTGCGGAACATCGATCTCTACGCCAAGCTCGAAATGCTCAACCCGTTCGGCTCGCTGAAGGACCGGCCCGCCTGGAACATGGTCCGCGAGCGCCTGGCCGGTGCCGCGGCCGGCGGCGAGACGGTGGTCGAGCTGTCGAGCGGGAACACCGCCAAGGCCCTGGCCCTGATCGCGGGCCTGCACGGGCTGCCGTTCAAGAGCGTCACCAACCGCATGCGCGTTCCGGAGATCAAGGACCTGCTGCTCCTGCTGGGCGCGGAGATCGAGGAACTGCCCGGGCAGAGCGAGTGCCTGGACCCGACGGACACCGCCGATCCGCTGACCCTGTTCCACCGGGAGCTGAGCCTCCCCGGCAACCCCCACCTGCACACCGACCAGTACTTCAACCCGCTGAACGCCGAGGCCCACGCGCAGGGCACCGGCCCGGAGATCATCGCCGACCTGGACGGCCGCGCCCCGGACTGGTTCATCGCCTGCGTGGGCACCGCCGGTTCCTCCACCGGGATCGCCCGGACCCTGCGCGCCCACGACCCGGCCGTACGGGTGGTGGGGCTCGTCGGCGCGAAGGCGGACTTCATCCCGGGCATCCGCACCGCCGACGAGGTGCAGGAGGTGGGCCTGTTCGACCCGGCCGCGTACGACGCGATCGAGGCGGTGAGCGCGGACGAGGCCCTCGACGGGATGCTGGTCCTGCTGCGCCGCTGCGGGCTGCTGTCCGGCCCGACCGGCGGGGCCGCCTACCACGGCGCGGTCCGGCACCTACGGCCGCTGGACGCCGCCCTGACCGAGCGCCGGACGGCCGTGTTCATCGTCTGCGACCGGGCCGAGAGCTATCTGGGCTACGTCCGGCAGCGGCGGCCCGAGCTGCTGGGCCGGCCCGCCGTCCACAACTCCGCCTCCACCGTCACCGGGGCCGAACTGGCCGCCGTACGCGCGATGGACGTGGCCGAGGCCCGCAAGTGGGTGGAGTCGGGGCAGCCGCTGGTGGTCGACCTGCGCGGGCCGTTCGCGTACCGGGCGCTGCACATCGACGGCTCGGTCAACATCGTGGACGAGCTGTTCGCGGAACTCGTGCGCGGCGGGTTGCCGTTCAGCACGAGCCGGTCGGTGCTGCTGGCCTGCCCGGTGGGCGAGCAGTCGCAGCGGTACGCGGCCCTGCTGACCCGGATGGGCCATCCGGACGTGCGCAGCCTCGCGGGCGGCATCATCGCCTGGCGGGACGCGGGCGCTCCGCTGGTGCGCGACTGATGGCCGGGTCCCCTCCCCCGCCGGATCCGCGCGCGGAGCTGCGGGAGCTGGCCGCCTGGCAGCGCCCGCTGCGCGCCGGGTTCCCCATCGTGGCCGGGCACCCCGGCCAGGCCTACCTCGACAGTGCCGCGACCGCGCAGAAGCCGCAGGCGGTCCTGGACGCCGTGCAGTCCTACCTCACCACCTCCAACGCCAACTCGGCCCGCGGCTCCTATCCGTGGGCGAACGCGACGACGGCGCTGGTGGAGGGCGCCCGCGAGCAGGTGAAGGCGTTCCTGGGGGATCCGGAGCCCGGACGCTCGTCGGTGCACTTCACCAGCGGGGCCTCGGAGGGCCTGCGGGCCGTGGCCCGTGACTGGCTGCCGGAGCTGCTCGCCGACGGCGACGAGATCGTCGTCCCGTTCGGCGACCACCGGGCGAACCTCGACCCCTGGCTGGAGGCGCGGGACCTGCTGGCCGCCCGCGGGGTGCGGATCGCCGTGCGGGAACTGCCCTGCCAGGCCGGGTCCGGGGACTACGACCCGGTGGCGCTGGCCGGTCTCGTGGGCCCGCGGACCCGGTTCGTGGCGGCGACGCACGTCCACCACGTGTACGGCGCCGACATGAACGTGCACCGCGTCCGCGGGGCGGTCGGGCCGCGGGTGCCGATCTGCCTGGACGCCGCGCAGAGCGTCGGGCACCAGCCGGTCTCCCTCGCCGAACTGGACGTGGACTTCCTGGTGTTCTCCGGGCACAAGGCGCTCGCCCTGCCGGGCACGGGCGCGGTGTGGGCGCGGGGAGCGCGCGGCCCGGCGTTCCGCCCCGGCGGCTGGCCGGGTACGCCCAACACCGCCGGGATCGCGAGCCTGGCGGCCGCCCTGGACTGGCTGCGGGAGGCCGGTGTGGGGCGGATCGCGCGCTGGACGACGGCGCTGGCGGCGGTGTTGACCGATGGGCTTGCCGGACTGCCCGCGTACGAGGTGCTGGGCTGCCGGACCAGTCTGGCGGCCGGGTCCCCGGTGCAGCGGCGGGGCAGCATCGTGACGTTCCGGCACCACGGGATCGGTTCCCAGGACCTGGGTTTCATCCTGTACAGCCACGGGTTCATGGTGCGCTCCGACGAGCACTGCCAGGCCGGGCGGAGTGTACGGGACGGGTCGGTGCGGGTGAGCCTGCACGTGTACAACACGCTCGAAGAGATGGAGGAGTTGCTGACGGTGCTCGCCAACCTGCAATGATTTTCACTATGGGTATGAGCGCAGTGACGGCCGCGCGGTGGGTGGAGCGCTGGGAGTGCCAGCAGCAGCGGTACGCGGTGGACCGCGAGGAGCGGTTCACGGTCATCACGGACGTGGTCGAGCGCGTCACGCGCACCACGTCCGGCCGCCGGCTCCTCCTCGACCTGGGCAGCGGTCCGGGCACGCTGGCGGCCCGCCTGGCCGACCGGCTGCCCGGGTCCGAGGTGCTGGCCGTCGACGCGGACCCGCTGCTGCTGGAGTTGGGGCGGGCGCACTTCGGGCGCCGGCTGCGGTACGTGCGGGCCCTGATCGGCGGGGCCGGCTGGCTCGACGCGCTCGGCCTCGACCGGCCGGTGGACGCGGCCGTCTCCACCACGGCGCTGCACTACCTGGACCGGGCCACCCTGCGCTGCGTGTACCGGGACCTCGCCGAACGGCTCCGCCCGGGCGGGGTGTTCGTCAACGGCGACCACATCGCCCCCGACGAGGCGCCCGTCCGGGCCCTCGCACAGGACCTCGACCGCCGCCACAGCGAGCGCCACCTCGCCTTCACCCACGAGGACTGGTCGTCCTGGTGGTCGGGGGCTGCGGCGGACCCGGAACTGGCCCCTCTGCTGTCCTCCGCGGACGCCGCGGGCCACCCGCCGTGCGCCGCCGACGACCTGCCGGTGTCGGCCCACGCCGCGCTGCTGCGCGAGGCGGGCTTCCGCCATGTGGGCACGGTCTGGCAGTACGGCAGCAGCCGGGTCCTGGCCGCCGTACGCTGACCCGCGCGCGGGCGTCGGCCGGGGGCGCCGACCACGGGCTCCGGCCGGGGGCGCCCGCCCGCGGGCGCGCCGGGGGCCGTCACGCGGGCCGGACCAGGTCGTCCGCTCCGCCGCGGGTCACGGCGGTGACGGGGATGCCGGCCCGGTCGAGGAGGCTGGCCGCGATGGTCGCCCGGCGGCCGCTGGTGCACACCGTCCAGACCTCCCGGTCCCGCGGCAGCTCCCCGAGCCGCCGGGGCAGTTCGGCCAGCGGTACGACGAGGGCGCCGGGGACGCCGCCGTCCGGGCCCTCGGGCCGGACGTCCAGGATGCGCCGGTCGGCGAGGTGCCCGACGAGTTCGGCGGCGTCGGCGGTGCGGAAGGAGCGCAGGGGCCGTCCGGCGGCGGCCCAGGCCTCGACGCCTCCCGCCAGGTGCCCGGCGATGTTGTCGTACCCGATCCGCAGGAGCTGGCGGACCGCCTCGCGGCCCGCCTCGCCGGCCGGTTCGGGCAGGACGAGGACCAGGCGGGTGCCGAACGGGACGACCTCGGCGACCAGGCTCGCGAACCGGTCGTCGAGCTCCTCGCAGATCGAGCCGGGCAGGTGACCGGCGGCGAAGGAGGCGCGGTCGCGGCCGTCGACGATCTGCGCGCCGCCGCCGGCGAGCCCCTCGACCACGGCGGGGGTGAGCGGCCGCAGCACGGGCAGCCCGCCCAGGACGGGCGGGCCGGACCGGTTCACCGGGGCCATGTGGTGGTAGTAGGCCGGGTACGGCGGCAGGCCGGCCATCCGCCCGCTGACGAACTCCTCCTCGTCCGCGACGGTGAGCGCCGGGTTGGTGCGCCGCTCGGCGCCGACGGTGGTGGTCCGCCCGGTGGCCGCCGGGCCGGCCGAGCAGGAGCTGCCGGCGCCGTGCGTGGGCAGGACGCGGGTGCTGTCGGGGAGCAGGGCGAGGCGGCGCAGCGAGCGGTACTGGGCGCGGGCCAGTTCCTCGGTGTGGTCGGCGCCGGAGAGGTCGGTGCGGCCGGCGGTGCCGACCAGCAGGCTGCCGCCGGTGAACACGGCCGCCGGGCGGTCCGGGCGGGCGCCGTCGAGGACGAGGTAGGAGGTGTGCTCGGCGGTGTGGCCCGGGGTCTCCATCGCCCGCAGCGTCGCGTCCCCGATCGTGATCTCGTCGCCCTCGGCCAGGCCGAGGTGGTCGAAGGCGTACGGCGCGCGGGCGGGGCCCGCCACGGTGGCCCCGGTGGCGGCGCGGACCTCCAGCGCCCCGGAGAGGTAGTCGTTGTGGACGTGGGTGTCCAGGGCGTACCGGATCCGCACGCCGCGGTCGGCGCAGGACTCCATCAGCTCCCAGCTGTCGCGCTGCGGGTCGATCAGGGCGGCTTCGTCCCCGCTGACGAGGAGGTAGCTGGTGTCGCCGAGCGAGGCGGTGGTCATGATCTCGATCTCGGTCATCGGTGCACCGGCCCTTCAGACGACGACCACGTCCACGCGGGCCACGGGGTTGCAGCCGTAGCCGCGGGCGTTCCAGGGGGCGCCGGCCGGCTGGGTGTCGCCGCGGGCGTCGGTCGCCCGGGCCAGCAGCCGGTAGGGGCCGGGACGTACGGGCGTCCACCGGTACGACCAGGCGGTCCAGGCGTAGGGGCCGGCCGGGGCTTCGAGCCGGGCGTGGTGCCAGCCCGCGCCGGGGCCCTCGGCCGCGCCGGGGCCCTCGGCCGCGGCGTCGTCGGGGGCTGCGGCGTCCGCGTCGTCGCCGGCGTACTCGACGCGCACCACCACCCGGCGCACGGGTACGCCGCCGCCCGACCAGGCCCGGCCCTGCACCAGGGTCTCGTGGCCGCGGCGCAGGTCCGCGTCCGGTTCGGGGGCGGTGATCAGGGATTTCACGCGAACGGTCGTGACGGGCCCCTCGGGGGTGCCGCGGGAGTCGGTGTAGAGGTACTCCTCGGCCTGGAAGACGCCGGTGAACGGTTCGGTCACCGCGCGGGCGCCGACCAGCCACTTCACGTCGGCGACCGCGTACCGCCCGGGGACCACCAGGCGGACCGGCGCCCCGTGCGCGGGGGTGAGCGGCACGCCGTTCATGTGCGTGGCGACCAGGGTGTCGGGGTGGAGGGCCACGTCGAGGGGCAGGCTGCGTTCGAAGGGAACGGCGCGGCCGTGGACGCTGCCGGAGTCGGCCCCGGTGAAGACGACCTCGACGGTGCGCGGGTCGAAGCGGGCCCGGGCGGCCAGGACGGCGAACGGCACCCCGGCGACGCGGGTGCAGCCGACCGCCCGCTGGTCCCAGGGGAGGCCGGGCGGGCGGGGGTTCATCAGGGTGCGGCCGTTGCCCGCGCATTCCATGAGGACGTCGAGCTCCCGGTGCTCCAGGGCGAGCAGGTCCGGGTACCCGAGGGTGAAGGGGGCGGCCGCGGCGCCGCCCAGGTGCAGCCGCCAGCCGTCGGGGGAGGTCTCGGGAACGCCGAAGTGGTCACGGACGAACAGGGCGGCGACGGGCGTCACGGGCTCGGCCAGTGCGGCCGCCGGTGTCTGGGCGTTGTACGGGTCGGACGTCACCGTCTCGGGAGCCCAGCCGGTGGCACCGGACCCGAGCGGAATGGGCCATGCCGTCATCGCGGAACCTCCGTCGGGCCGCTGACCTGACACGACGCGGGTCACCTTCATTTTACGTCCGGGTCCGCCGACCGAAAATTCCGGCAAAACTATTGACTCGGCGGGAAGAGGGAGGAAAGTGGTCTTTACACCGGAATACCAGAAAGAGCCACACCGCCTCCCGAAGACGTTCGGGAGCCCGCGTGACACTTGTCCAGGCTCTGGCCAGGTCCCCGGCAGAGACTGTCGACCGGAGGAGCCGTCGGCGACGACCGACGACCCTCGGAGATCGGCAAGGCTGCCGGGGGCTGCTGTGTGCCCGCGGTGCCCGCGCCCGGGCCGCGCGGGCGGTGTCGCAGGCGGTGTCAGCGGTTCTACGGGTCAGGGGTTCTGGCGGGGGGCGTGAAGGTGGTGAAGGCGCTGCGCTTCGGGAGGCGGAATGCCTCCCGGCCGGTGACGGCGTTGAGGATGGTGGCGTTGCGCACCGCCCCGATGTCCAGGTTGGGCGCCGAGACCCCGTGGCTGTGCACCTCGGCGTTGGCCACGAAGATGCGCCCCGTGACGCCCTCGGCGAGCTCGACGGAGTGGTCCGGGCGGACCCGGTGGCGGCCGCGGCCGTCCCGCAGCAGCAGGTGGTCGACGGGGGCGAGGAAGCCGGGCGGCCGGTTGCGGTAGCCGGTCGCGGCCACCACCAGGTCGGTGGTGTGCTCGAAGACCGCCCCGGTGTCGCGGTGCCGGCAGGTCAGCACCGCCCGCCCCGCCCCGTCGACGGCCGCCGCCTCCACGGTGATGCCGAAGCGCAGCTCGACGTCGGCGAGGCCGTGCTCCAGCTGGCGCCGGTAGAGCAGTTCGTGGATCTGGTCGAGGGTGTCGGTGGAGATGCCCTTGTAGAACTGCCACTGCTCGCCGGCCAGCCGGTCCCGTACGTGCTCCGGCAGCGTGTGGAAGTACTGCATGTACGCCGGCGTGGTCATCTCCAGGACCATCTTCGTGTAGTCGAGCGGTGCGAAGGACGGGGTCCGGGTCAGCCAGGCCGCCGCCGGACCGCCCTCCGTGTTGCGGCCCAGCAGGTCCACCATGACCTCGGCGCCCGACTGGCCGGAGCCGACCACGGTGACCTTGCCGGCGTCCTGCACGTCGGCCGCCCGGTACAGGTACTCCGACGTGTGCAGCAGCCGCTCCCGCGGCAGGCCGGCCAAGGCCTGCGGCACGTGCGGGGCGGTGCCGATGCCGAGGACGAGGGCGCGGGCGGCCAGGCGCAGCCGGGCGCCGTCGCCCCGCACCGCGTGCACGGCGAAGTGCTCGGGGCCGGGCTCCCAGTGGACCTCCTCGACGCGGTGGGAGAAGCGGACCGAGGGCAGCCGGGCGGCGGCCCAGCGCAGGTAGTCCTCGTACTCCCGGCGGGAGGGGAAGAAGTTCTCCCGCACGGTGAAGGCGTACAGCCGGTCCATGTCGTGGAGGTAGTGCAGGAACGACAGCGGGTGGCCGGGGGCGACGAGCGTGACGAGGTCGGCGAGGAAGTTCACCTGCATCGAGGCGTCGGCGAACATCATCCCGCGGTGCCAGGTGAATTCGGGCTGCTCCTCCAGGACCAGCAGGTCGAGGCCGTCGACGGCCCGGGCGAGGGCGGCGAGGCCCAGGTTGAAGGGGCCGCAGCCGATCGCGATCACATCGTGTCCGGTCATCGGGGCAGGTCCTCCTCGCGGCGCGGCCGGCAGAGCAGGACGGCCGTCTTCTCGGGCAGGGTGATCTCCCGGATGCGGCGGTAGCCGGCGGCGCCGAACGCCCGGAGGGAGGCCGTGTTGGCCGCGTCCGGTTCGGCGACCACCCGGGGGCAGGCGGGATCGGCTGCGAGCAACCCCTCGGCCAGGGCCCGCAGCAGCGTCCGGCCGAGGCCCTTGCCGGTGCGTCCCTCCTCGCCGATGGCGATGTGCACGCCCAGGTCGCGGGGGTGGTAGGCGTAGTGCTCGGTGAGCCGGTCACGGAGCACGCGGTAGACCTCGACGTAGGCGAGCGGCTCGCCGTCGATGCCGACGAGGACGGGCCGGACGGCGACGCCGTCGAGGTGTCCCGCGATCTCCTCGTGCCAGCGTTCGCGCGGCCAGGCCTGGTGCCAGAAGGCGTCGACGTGCGGGGCCCGCATCCAGCCGTGGACCAGGTCGAGGTCGGGCCCGTCGGCCCGGGCGGTGCGGGCCGACCAGGGTCCGGGCAGCAGGGGCAGCGGGGGGCCGGGGACGGCGGCGCCCGGCCGGTCCGTTTCCGGCGGCACCGGGTGGGCGGGCGTCATACGGCGGCCTCCTGGAGCGGGTTGGGGGCGTCGAGGTAGACGGACTGGGCGTCGAGGGGGGCGAGGACCTCGTCGATGCCGTGCAGCCGGGTGAGCAGGTTGGCCTTGCCGGGCAGGGTGCGGGCCGTCAGCCAGCGGCGCGCCAGCCGGTCGCCGTCCGGGCCGGCGGCGGCGAGGCCGGGGAGGGCGGCGCGCAGCCGGGCGGCGAGCACGGCCAGGAGGTCGCGCTCGGCGGCGAGTCCGTCGACGGCGAGGCAGCCGACGACCGACAGGGCCTGGTTGCGCAGCAGGTAGTAGGAGAGGCGGTCGTCGACGAGGGCGTCGTCGACGACGGCGAGGGTGGAGGAGTCGGCGCCGGTGCGCTTGAGGAGTTCCGGCAGGTGGGAGGCGGCCAGGTAGTAGCCCTGGTTGTCGCGGAAGGCTCCGCCGGCCACCCGGCCCTGCGCGTCCAGCCGGACCAGGGTGTTCTGTTGGTGGGCCTCCAGGCCGATGCCGGTGGCGGCGTACAGGTGGAGCATGGGTACGAGGACCCGGTCGGTGTAGTCGGCCGTCCACTGCTCGGCGGCGCCGGGGCCCTGCGCGGCCACGAGCTCGCCGAGCGCGCTGCGGCCGAGGCCGGGGCGGGGGGCGACCAGGCCCACGAGGCAGCGCAGGTCGGCGATGCCGTGCGGGACCTCCCGTACGGCGACGTCGAGGCCGGTCACCTCGGGGCCCTCCGGGCGGCCGGGTTCGTCGACGGCGATCCAGGCGGGGTCGCGGGTGATCGTGAATCCGGGATGGGCGAGGAAGGTGCCGTCGGCGTGGCCGGCGTCGAGCAGCCGGTTGACCTCCGGGCCGCGGCGCAGTTCCGTACGGGTGGACTCGCGGCGGGAGTTGGTCAGCCGCAGGCCGAGGGAGAGCTTCAACATGACCTCGGCGCCGGGCCGGTACACGGTGCGCAGGCTGGACGTCGGCCACCAGGCGGGGCCGAGCGCACCGAGCGGTTCCAGGGCCCCGGAGGCCACGAGGGCGGCGGTGCGCGGGCGGTGCAGCAGGTCGCGGGCCTGCCAGGGGTGGGCGGGGATCAGGACGCGGCCGTCGACGGGGGGCCGTCCGGCGAGGTCGGCGAGGAGGGCGAGGGTGTCCCGGCCGGCCAGGGACGGCGCGCCCGCGACGGCGTCGTGCGAGACGACCGCGGGGTCGGCCGCGAACCAGTGCAGGCGGAAGGAGCCGCGCAGCTCGGGCGAGAAGGCTGCGGTGTCGTGGTCGGAGATGCCGTCGCGGCTCTTGGGGGCGGGGTGGTTCAAGTGGCCGAGGAGGAGGGCCTGTTCGGCGTCGAGGAAGCCGTCCGTGCCGGGTGGCGGGGCGGGGTGGGCGCGGCGGTGGGTGAGGAACGCGGTGACGCGGCGCACGGATTCGGCGGTGCGTTCGACCAGGTCGGCGGCCTCGCCCGCGGGGATCCCGCCGGGGCGGGCGCCGCCCCGTACGGCCGCCTCCGCGGCGAGCAGGGCGACGGCCGTCACGGGGTCGGCGGGGTCGCCGAGCGGCCCCCCGGGGCCTTCGAGGCGGACCGGGGCGAAGCGGTGCCAGCCGGTGGGCGAACGGTGGGTGACCTCGGTGCGGAGGGCCAGTCCTGCGGTGGGCAGTTCGACCCGCAGCGGGCCGGGGGCGACGGGCGTGCCGGTCTCCAGCAGCCAGCAGCGCAACAGGGCCTCGGTGTGCGCGTGTTCGGCGGCGGTCCGGGCGTCGGGTGCATGCAGGGGGTCGGCGGCGCGCGGTGGGCCGGCCGGTGGGGTGGGGGTTGCTGCCGCGGCGGTGGTCGTCATGCGGCGGTCTCCTCCATGAGTCGTTCGCAGGTGCGTCCGGCGTCGAGGACGGTGTCCACGAGGTCGTCGATGTCGTCGGCGGTGGCGGCGGGGTTGAGCAGGGTGAACTTCAGGCACACCCGGTGCGGTTCGCCGGGTGCGCCGACCGCGGCCTCGGTACGGCCGATGAGGGCTCTGCCGGACCGGAGCAGGCGGCGGCGGACGGCCCCGTTGAGGGCGTCGGCGGCCGCCGCGTCCGCGCCGCCGCGGTAGCGGAACACCACGGTGGTCAGCTCGGCCGGGGCGACCAGTTCCAGGTCCGGTTCGGCGCGGATGCGCCGTTCGGCGTGCCGGGCCAGGTCGTGGCAGGTGTCGACCATGCGACCCAGGCCGGAGCGCCCGTACGCGAGGAGGGTGGCGGCGGCCTTGACCGCGTCGGGCCGCCGGGTGGTCTGGAGGCTGCGCCCGAGCAGCCCGCCGTAGCCGGCCTCGGTGTCGTCGGCCGGGTTGAGGTAGGCGACCTCGCGGTCGAGCGCGGTGAAGGCGCTGCGGTCCGCCACCAGCAGGGCGCTGGCCGCGGCGGGCTGCCAGCCCAGTTTGTGCAGGTCGAGGGTGACGGAGTCGGCCAGTTCCAGTCCGGCCAGGCGGTCGGCGAGGCGCTCGGAGAAGAGGGCGCCGAAGCCGTACGCGGCGTCGACGTGGGTCCACGCGCCGTGGTCGGCCGCGATCTCGGCGATCCGGGCGAGCGGGTCGACGGAGCCGAAGTCGGTGGTCCCGGCGGTGGCGACGACGGCGACCGGGGTCTGGTCGGGGTGGAGGGAGGCGAGCGCGGCGGCGAGGGCCTCCGGTCGCATGCGCCGGTGTTCGTCGGCGGGAACGACGCGTACGGCGGTTTCGCCGAGTCCGAGGGTGGCGCAGGCGCGGTGGGTGGAGAAGTGGGCGTGCTCGGAGCAGAAGACCACCGGTGCGGGAAGGGCCGCCACGCCCTGTGAGCGGACGTCGATGCCGCGGCGGAGGGCGGCCGCGTCCCGGGCGAGGAGCAGTCCCATCAGGTTGGACAGGGAGCCGCCGGGGGTGAGGACGCCGTCCGCGTGCTCGCCGAGTCCGGCGAGGCCGGTGAGGGCCTCGATCAGCCAGCGTTCGACGGCGATGGCCGCGGGGCCGGAGTCGTAGGTGTCCAGGGAGGCGTTGCCGGCGCCGGCGAGGGTGTCCGCGGCGACCGCGACGGCGAGCGGCGGCGGCTGGAGGTGGGCGGCGGCGCGGGGGTGGGCCAGGTCGAGGCCCTGTTCCACCAGGACGGCGGTCAGCCGCTGGAGGGCGGCCTTGGCGCCGAGTCCCTCGTCGGGGAGGCGGGGCGGTCCGAGTGCGTCCGCGGCGGCGGCGAGCACGTCGGCGGGGGCGCCGGCGGGGACCGGGCCGGGCGGGCGGCGGGCGGCCGCCAGGGTGTCGATGATCTCGCCGAGCAGGCCGTGGACCTCGCCGAGCCCGTCGAGGCAGAGGGCGGGCGACGGCGGTGCGGAGGCGGGCCGGGGCGGTACTGCGGTCAGCGGTATCACGCTCTGGCCTCCTCAGTCGGCAGCGAGCGGGCTGGGGTGGGTGCCGTTCGGGTACAGCGCGTGGCGCAGGGCCCGGTCGCCGTAGCGGGTGACGACGATCCGGTCGCGGTTCAGGCCGTACCGGGGGATCTCGGGGGTGAGCAGGTCGTACTCGGCGAACCGGTCGGACAGTTCGGGGAAGCGCGCGTGGAAGTCGAGGACGGTCTGGCGGACCAGCCGCCAGAAGGTCCGCTCGGGCACGCCGAGCTGCTCGGCGCAGAGCGGTGCGAGGTAGCGGAAGTGGCCGACGAAGACCTGGTCGACGACGTGCTGGCGGATGACCGACGGGTGTTTGCGCGGCAGGACGTGGTCGTGGCCGTCGGGCTCCGGGCCGCGTTCGGGCACGTCGGTGAAGGACACGCACACGTCGTCGACGAAGTCCTTCAGGTACAGGCGGGACGGGACCTCGTGGTCGTCGTAGCCGATCAGGGTGTTCTGGCCGTGCGGGTTGAAGGTGATCCCGTAGCGGTAGAGGACGTGCAGGATCGGTACGAGCAGGGTGTCGAACAGGCGGCGCAGCCAGTCCTGCGGGTCGAGGCCCGAGGCGCGGGCGAGTTCGGCGGCGAACGCGCGGCCGGTGTGGTCGGTGTGCAGCAGCGAGGCGAAGGTGCGGACCCGTTCGTCGGGGTCCTTGCGCGCCGACACCGGTTCGCGCCAGATGCAGCCGAGGGTCTCCAGGTACTGGTAGGGCGCCCCGTCGAGCCGGGACAGGTAGGGGTGGTGGACGGTGACGGAGGCGACCTCGCCGAGGAAGACGGTCCGGCACTCCCCGGTCAGGAACGGGTCGCGCTCCACCAGGCCGCGCAGCCACTGCGTGACGACGGGTGCCCCGGCCGTGCAGTGCGGCGGGATGCCGCGCCAGACGAGGGTGTTGAGGATCTTCAGGGGGAGTTTGACGTCGTACCGCCCGGGGGCGGTGACGTTGGCCATCGTACGGATCGACTGGCCCGGGAGGTACGCGTCGGGGCTCTCGCCGAGCGGGACGATGCGGCGCTGGGCCACGTCGGCGGCGTGCAGGACCTGGACGGCGTGGTCCCACTGCCAGGGGTGCACGGGCAGCCACACGTAGGCGGCGGGATCGACTCCGGCACGCTCCAGGACGGCGGTGAACCGGGCCCGGGTCCCCTCGTCCAACTCCCGTGCGAGGACCTCGCGTTCGGACAGTTCGCAGGTGCCGCGGAACTCGGCGAGGCCGCGGTGCACGGCCACCCAGTGGAGCGTGAGCGGCTGCGCGGACTCGGGTGCGTAGCGGCGTACGTCGGTGGCGGAGAAGCCGATCCGGCCCTTGTTCGCGACGAGCAGGTTGTGGCCGGTCATCCGGCACTCCAGCTCGGTGTGGCCGAGGGCGCGCAGTTCGGCGGCGGTCTCGCCGCCGTGCGTGAGGCGGGCGGCGTCGACGGCGAGGGTGGCGGAGAGCTCGGTGAGGTAGGTGGCGATCGTCGACGGGTCGCTGTCGATGGTCGTGGCCGCCTCGACGAGGAACTGCTGCACGTCCCAGGCGGGTCGGGCGAGGGAGTTGCCGAGCATGCCGGTGGCGGTGCGGGTGATCGAGTCCGGGTCGACGCGGAGCCAGCCGTAGGCGCCGGGTTCGGCGCGGAAGGCGTAGGTGGTGCCGCTGGCGAGGTCGACGCGGTGGCCGTCGCCGGTTTCGACCGCCTTGAGCATGTCCTCGAAGCACCATTCGCCGAGCGCTTTGGCGAGGAGGCGGCGGTTGGCTTCCCGCCAGGCCGCCGGGGAGACGTCCGGCAGGTCCGGCACGGGATGGTCGGGGGGCAGGGGCATCTGGCAGCTCCTGTATCCGTCTCGTGGCGCCCGGAGGCAATCCGTCCAGGCGAGGTCAGATTAGGGAAGCCTTACCTAAGTCGCAATCGCAACTTTCGGCCATACTGGGACGGATGAGATTCTCTCAGGAATGAACTTAGGTTAGGCTTACCAATTCGCATGCCCGTTCAAGGGTCTACGCGCTCGGGGTGAATCAGTGACGCCTTCCCGCAGTGGCTCCCCTCGCTCCCCTCGCTCTCCCCGCTCTCCCCGCTCTCCCCGCTCTCCCCGCTGGACGTTCGCTCTGGTCAGCGCCGGCGGCGTGATGATGACGCTGGACGTCACGGTGGTGAACGTCGCACTGGCCGATATCGCCGGATCCCTGGCCGTCGGTCTCGCCCGCGTGCAGTGGACCGTGTCCGCCTACTCCCTCGCCTTCGGAGCGCTGCTGCTCACCGCGGGCGCCCTCTCCGACCGCATCGGGCGCAGAACCGTGTTCGTGGCCGGAATGGGGCTGTTCACGCTCGCGTCGGCCGCCTGCGGGCTCGCGCCGGACGCGGGCACCCTCGTCGCCGCCCGCGCCGTCCAGGGGCTGGGCGGCTCCCTGGTTTTCGCACCGAGCCTCGCGCTGCTCGCGGCCGCGTACGAGGGCGCCCGCCGGCAGGCCGCCATCGCGGCGTTCGCCGCCACCGCCTCGGCGGCCGGCGCCCTCGGACCGGTGGTCGGCGGCCTCTTCGTGAGCGGGCTCGGCTGGCGCTGGATCTTCCTGGTGAACGTGCCGATCGGGATCCTCGCCGTAGCCGGGGCGCTCGCCCGGATGCCCGGGTCGCGGCCGCCCGCCGGCGGGGAGGGCGCCCGCCGCCGGATCGACCTCCCGGGCGCGGTGCTCGCCGTGACCGCCCTCCTCGCCCTGCACTACCCGCTGACCGCGGGGCCCGAGGCCGGCTGGACCTCGCCGCGCGTCCTGCTCCCGGCCACCGCCGGGATCGTCCTCACCGCGGCCCTGGTGGCCGTTCAACGCCGCGGGGACGGGCTGATCGACCTGGCCCTGCTGCGCGTCCGGGCGCTCTCCGGCGCCGCCGTGCTCGGGTTCCTCGCCCGGATGTCCAGCCTGGGCGTGCTGGCCTTCACCACCCTCTGGCTGCAGGGCACCCGCGCGTACTCACCCCTGGAGGTCGGGCTGCACCTCCTCCCGCTGACGGGCAGTCTGCTGCTGGCCGGCCTGTTCGTGGCCCGGCTCCAACGGATGTGCGCCCCGCACGCCCTCGTGGCGGGCGGCTTCGGACTCCAGGGGCTGGGTCTGCTGGCGCTGGCCGCCGCCGCGTCGGAGGGCGCCGGGACGTCCGGGGCGTCCGGAGCGGCGGTCTCGGCGTTGGGGGTGTTCGGCACGCCTGGCGCTGGCGCGGGCGCGGCCGCCACGACGGCCGGGCTGGTGCTGCTCGGCGTCGGCGGGGCCGTGATCTTCCCGCCGCTGATGGGCGTCGCCGTGGGCGCCGTGCCCGAGGAGCGGGCGGGTCTCGCCTCCGGGCTGACCAACGCCTGCTACCCGCTGGGCACCGCCACCGGTGTCGCGGCCTTCGGCGCCCTGTTCGCCGCCCGCCTGGACACCGGGCTCGGTGGGGCCGCGGGCGGCCCGGCGCGGGACGCCGTCGCCACCGGCCGCCTCGAACTCCTCGACCCCGCGCTCCGGCCCCTGGCCCGGTCCGCGTTCTCCGGCGCCTACACGGCCGTCTGCCTGGCCTCCGCCGCCGTCTGCCTGATCGGCGTCCTCGCCGCCCGTACGCTCCGGGACGGCGCGGCCGGCGCCGCCGGCGGCCCGGCCGGGAAGCCCGCCCGGGCCGGTACCCCTCAGACCTCCTGAGTGCGGCGCAGCAGCCACACCAGGTACGGGGCGCCCACCAGCGCCGTCACCACGCCCACCGGGATCTCGACCGGTGCGAGCAGCCAGCGCCCCAGCGCGTCCGAGCAGACCACCAACAGCGCGCCCAGCACCGCCGCCACGGGCACCGCCCGCGCGGTGTGGGCGCCGACCAGGCGGCGCGCCAGGTGCGGGGCGACCAGCCCGACGAAGCCGACCGCGCCGACGGCGGCGGCCGTACCCGCGGCCAGCACCGCGCCCGCACCGAGGACGAGCAGCCGGGCGCGGCCCAGTTCCAGACCGAGGGCGCGCGGCAGCTCCTCCCCCAGCGCGAGCAGGTCCACCGGCCGTGCCGCGACCACCAGCGCCACCGCGACCAGGGCGGGCAGGGCCAGCCAGCCGAGCGCCGAGAGATCGCGGCCGTAGGTGCTGCCGGCGAGCCAGCCGAGGGCGGCCGAGATGTTCATCTGCGCGCCGACCACCAGGATGTTGACCAGGGCCATCGCGGTGGCGGCGGCGCCGAGGCCGACGAGCACCACGCGGGTCGGGTCCAGTCCGGGCCGCCCCCCGCCGGTACTCCCCCGGGCCACGAGGACGACGAGGACCAGCATCAGCAGGCCGCCGGCGGCCGCGGCGGCCGGCAGCGCGGCCGCCGGCGCGGACGGCGCGGCGAGGATGACGGTGACCGCGCCGAGGGAGGCACCCGCGGTGACGCCGACGAGTCCCGGCTCGGCCAGCGGGTTGCGTACGACGGCCTGTACCGCGGCGCCGGCCGCGGCCAGGCAGGCGCCGGCCACGGCGGCCACCAGGACGCGCGGCAGCCGGTAGCCGACCACCGCTTCGGTGATCTGCTCGGCGGACCCGGAGAGCAGTGCGGCGAGCTGGCCCCAGCCGACCTCCACGTCACCGAGCCGCAGCGACACCACGACGGCTGCGGCCAGGGCGATCAGCCCGCCGGCGAGCACGGCGGCGAAGCCGGGGGCGCGCCGCCGGTCGGAGACGGCGACGGCCGCGCCGGTGTCCGCGTCGCCGGTGCTGATCCGGCGGGCCAGGGCCATGAAGACGGGGCCGCCGAGCAGGGCGGTGACCACGCCGACCGGGATCTCCGCGGGCTGGGTGGCGGACGGGGGCGCGATCAGCTGGGCGGCCGCGTCCGCCGCGAGGACCAGGGCCGCGGCGAGCAGGGCCGCGGTCGGGATGAGCTCGGCGTGCCTGCGCATGCCCAGCCGGCGTACGGCGACGGGGGCGACGAGCCCGACGAAGCCGATCGGCCCGGCCAGCGAGACCGCCGCCGCGGACAGCAGCACGGCGACGAGGAAGGCCGCCGGCCGGATCCGCTCCACGCGCACGCCCATCGCCTGGGCCGTCTCGTCGCCGAGGGCGAGCAGGTCGAGCGGGCGGGCGAGGAGCGGGGCGGTCAGCGCGCCGGCCGCGACCAGCGCACCGAGGACGAGCGGCCGTTCCAGCCCGGACTGCATCAGGGTGCCGTTGCCCCAGAAGAACAGCCCCCGGGTCGCCTGCACGTCGAGCATCTGCAGGAACTCCGCCGCCGCGGTCCCGGCGAGCGCGACGGTGGCCCCGGCGAGCAGCACCCGGCCGGGGGTCATCACACCGCCGCTGGTGAGCAGGTGGACCACGGCGACGGCGAGGAGCCCGCCGAGGAAGGCGGCGCCCCCGGCGGGCAGCGGGCCGAGGCTCACTCCGGTGAACGCGACCAGCACGACGGCCAGGTAGGCCCCGGCGTTGACGCCGAGGGTGTCGGGCGCGGCGAGCGGGTTGCGGGTCGCGCCCTGGACGAGGACGCCGGAGACGCCCAGCGCCACGCCGACGACCAGCCCGGTCAGGGTGCGGGGCAGCCGGCTGCCGAGCAGGACGTCGGCGGTGCGGGGGGCGCCGCGGCCGCGGAGCAGGTCCGCGATGTCGCCGAGCCCCACACCGGAGGCGCCCTGCCCGAGGTGGACCAGGGCGACCAGGCACAGGAGCAGTGCGAGGGCGCCGACCGTGAGCAGGGCTCGCGTGCGGCCCCGGGCGGGCGGGCGGGCCGCCGGCCGGGGGCCGGCTGCTGCCGTCAGGGTGTCCGGGGCCATCAGACCTTCAGGGCCTTGCCGGTCTCGTCGAGGATGTGCAGCGCCGAGAGCGGGCCGCCGAAGAGCCAGGTGCCGGGGTCGAGCGGGACGGCCTTGTCGTTCTTGACGAAGTCGAGGCCCTTCCACACGGCGTTGGCGGCGAGGGCCCCGGTGAACGGGTCGTCCTTCTCGGCGGCGACGTAGAGGAAGGTGGCGTCGCCCTCGACCTTGGTCAGGCCCTCCACGCCGACGGTGGTCATGCCCCAGGCGTCGGGCTCGCCCTTCCAGCCGTTCTTCAGGCCGGCGAGGTTCAGCACCTGCGGGGCGATGGCGTCGTCGGTGAGCATGCGGACGGTGGCGGTGCCGTTGGCGGTGAAGCCCTGCCCGACCGCGTACGTGAGGCCGCCCTTGCCCGCCTTGTCGAGGCGGGCCTTGAGGTCGGCGGCCCGGGCGTCGATCTGCCCGGTGACCTCGGCGGCCTCGTCCTGCTTGCCGACGGCCCTGGCCAGTTCGGCGAAGTTCTTCTTCATGGTCCGGAGCTGCGGCTTGGTGGTGTACGTGAACGACACCACCGGGGCGATCTGCTGGAGCTGCTTCAGGTTCGCCTTGGAGCGGTCGTCGTCGATCACGATGAGGTCGGGCTGGAGGGCCCGGATCTTCTCCAGGCTCGGTTCGTTGCGGGTGCCGACGTCGGTGACGCCCTGGGGCAGGGCGGCCCCCTTCGCGGTGATCCAGGTGCCGTAGCCCTTGTTGTCGGCGTTGCCGACCGGGGTGACGCCGAGGGCGACCAGTTCCTCGGTGTACGTCCATTCCAGGGCCACCACCTTGGTGGCGGGCTTGTTCAGGGTGACCTGGCCCTGGGCGGTGTCGAGGACGATGGCGGCGCCCTTGGGGGCGTCCCCGCTCTTCTTGGGGTCCGCGGTCTCGCCGACGGTCCCGGACCCGCAGCCGACCGCGGCCAGCATGAGTGCCAGGGCGGCACCCGCCGTCGTGACGGCGCGCGACATCCTCTGCATGGCGAATCTCCTAGGTGAACGTCACCCTCGGGCCGGACGGGCCGACGGGCGGGGCGGGCGGGGCGGGAGGTGAGGGACGGGCGAAAGGGGCAGGGGGCCTGGGGACGTATGGGGGCGGGCACGGCGTGCATGGCGTATGGGGCATGCCGCGTGGGTGTGGCGCGTGGGAGTGGGTGGGGGCGGACGGCGCGGCGCCGGGCCGGCGGCGGTCTCAGCCGGCGGGGGGTGCGGCCTCGGCGGAGTGCGCGGACCCCGCGGGCGACTCGGCCCGGGCGGGCGGCTCGGTCCCGGCGGGCGGCCGCTGCGGGAAGCAGGCGAGGTAACCGGTGGCCGGGTCGCGGACCACGCTCACGCGCAGGCCGAAGGCCCGGTCGATGACCTCGGGGGTCAGCACGGCGGCGGGGTCGCCCGCCGCCGTGATGCCACCGTCCGCGACGACCACGACCTCGTCCGCGTAGGCCGCGGCCTGCATCAGGTCGTGCAGCACCACGCCGCAGGCGATGCCGTGCTCGCGGGCCAGCCGGCGTACGACGTCGAGCACTTCGAACTGGTGGCGCATGTCGAGGTAGGTGGTGGGCTCGTCCAGCAGCAGCACGCCGGCCCGCTGCGCCAGCACCATGGCCAGCCAGGCGCGCTGGCGTTCGCCGCCGGAGAGTTCGTCGAGCCGCCGGTCGACGAGGGGGGCGGCGTCGGTGACGTCGAGGGCCCAGTCGATCGCCCCGGTGTCCTCGCCGGTGTGCCGGGCGAGGGCGCCGCGGTGGGCGTAGCGGCCGTGGCGGACGAGTTCGCGCACGGTGACCCCTGCGGGGGCCTGCGAGGTCTGCGGCAGGAAGGCCAGGCGCTGGGACAGCGTCCGGCGGCCGAAGGAGCCCAGCGGCGCGTCGTCCATGCGCACCTCGCCGCCGATGGGGGGCAGTAGTCCGGCCACCGTGCGCAACAGGGTGGACTTCCCGCAGCCGTTGGGGCCGATCAGCACCGTGATCGCCCCCGCGCGGAGCGAGAGGTCCACCTGCTTGAGCACCGGTCGGCCCGCATGCCCGACGTCGAGTCCCTCCGCCACCAGCCGGACGTCGCCTAACGCCACCGCGTCCCTCCCCCGTCTCGGGTTCTCGAGCGTCACCATACAACTTAGGTAAGGCAGCCCTAAGATCCATTTCCGGAACCCGGGCGACCTGTGACCATGTCGAGATCCCGTACACCACCACACACCCCCGGCACACTCTCACCACCCCTTGCGCGGCGGCGAGTTGGCCGGTAATGGCGCATGGCCCAGGCGTACGCCGGCGGCTACGGACGACGGCGTTCCGCGGCCTTCCGGATTCCGTAGGCGGCCGCTCCGGCAGCGAGCACTGCGGCCCCGGAGACCACCGAGGAGGCCGGCAGGGCGAAGGCCAGGACGAGGCAGCCGACGAGGCCCAGGACGGGCACGACCCGCGGCGGCCGGCCCTCGCCGGGGGTGAGGGTCCATGCGGAGGCGTTGGCGACGGCGTAGTACACGAGCACCCCGAAGGAGGAGAAGCCGATGGCACCGCGCAGGTCTGCCGTCGCCGCCAGGACCGCGACGACACCGCCGACCACGAGCTCCGCCCGGTGCGGGACCCGGAACCTCGGGTGGACGGCGGCCAGGGCGTGCGGCAGGTGCCGGTCCCGGGCCATGGCCAGGGTGGTGCGGGAGACGCCCAGGATCAGCGCCAGCAGCGAGCCGAGCGCGGCCACCGCCGCCCCGGACCGGACGGCCGGCACCAGCCCGTCGGCGCCGGCCGCGCGGACCGCGTCCGACAGCGGGGCGGTGGAGTCCGCCAGCCCCCGCGGGCCGAGCACCGCCAGCACCGCGAGCGCGACCAGGACGTAGACGACGAGGGCGATGCCGAGGGCGATCGGAACGGCCCGCGGGATCGTCCGCGCCGGGTCGCGGACCTCCTCGCCGAGGGTCGCGATGCGCGCGTACCCGGCGAAGGCGAAGAACAGCAGGCCCGCGGCCTGGAGCAGCCCGGCGGGGCCGGTGCCGGAGCCGATGGCGAGGCGGGCCGCGTCGGCCGCCGCCGAGGTGGTGGTGGCGACGACGACCGCGGCGAGCACCGCGAGGACGACGGCCACGATCACCCGGGTCAGCAGGGCCGACTTCTGCACCCCGGCGTAGTTGACCGCGGTCAGCGCCACCACGGCCGCGACGGCGACCGCGTGCGCCTGGCCGGGCCAGACGTACGCGCCGACGGTCAGGGCCATCGCCGCGCAGGAGGCGGTCTTGCCGACGACGAAGGCCCACCCGGCGAGGTAGCCCCAGAAGTCCCCGAGCCGCTCGCGGCCGTAGACGTAGGTACCGCCGGAGGCGGGGTACCGGGCGGCGAGGCGGGCGGAGGAGGTGGCGTTGCAGAACGCGACCACGGCCGCCAGGGCCAGACCGATCAGCAGCCCGGACCCCGCCGCGCGGGCGGCGGGGGCGAGGGCGGCGAAGATCCCCGCGCCGATCATCGATCCCAGGCCGATGACCACCGCGTCGGTGACTCCCAGCCGCCGCCGCAGCGCGTCCGGCCCCCCGGCCGCGTCCGCCGGCTCCACCATGCCCCGCTCCCCTCGCTGCGGGGCCCCGACCGGGCCCCGACCGGGGCAGACGATAGCGGGCGGCCGTGAACGGCCGGGGTGGACGGGGCGGAGGGGCGGACGGGGCGGACCGGGCGGACGGGGCGGACCGGGCAGGCGGACGAGTGGCCCCGGCGCGCAGCGGCGCGGGGCCCGCCCTTACCGGCCGGCCCGGGCCCGCACCGGGACGGCCCCCACGGGCACGGACGCGGGCAGGTCGCGGTGGTCAGGGCCACGGTCCCGTTGGTGGTGGGGCCGGCGGTCTTGTTCATGACCACCTGGGTGTGGTTGATCAGGTTGCTGGTGAAGCACATGGCGTACGGGGTGTGGAGGAGAACGAGGCGTTGACGGCGCCGCCGCTGCCTCCGATGCCGAGCCAGTAGGTCACGTCGGTGCCGACGACCCCGGTCGAGCCGGTGTACTGGGTGCTGCCGTCGGGGCTGGGCGAAGTGCCGTTGACCTTGTTGCCGTTGGAGGAGGTCCCGGTGCCGATGGCCTGGTCGATGCCGCCGCCGGAGATCAGGCCGCTCTCACAGTGGGCGTTGGTCGAGATCTCGGAGAACGCGGAGCCGGGGCCGGAGGTGGCGCCGGGGGTCCTCACGGTCGTCGCGGCGGGGGGTCCCGGGGGGGGGGGGGGGGGGGGGAGGGGGGGGTTCCGGGATGCCAAGGCGCCCAACACCCCACCCAAGTCGCAGACCTCCCCCTCTGAATCCAATCCGGTGCTTGGAA
>NZ_JBVHVT010000046.1:46222-67141 GCF_055564695.1 Streptomyces sp. NPDC029014 | reverse complement strand
GGGGAGGGTGGTGGTGGGCATCCCCCCCCCCCCCCCCCCCCCCCCGCCCCCCCCCCCCCCCCCCCCCCCCCGCCTTCGCATATACGGAGGTAACCCTTACGTGTAAGGCGGAATAGATACTGCTAGCGTGCAGTTGCGCAGTGATTGCAATAGCAGTTGGCACGCTGAGGGGACCGGATTACACGCCATGGCCATCTACACGCTTCCCGAGCTTCCGTACGAGTACTCGGCTCTGGAGCCGGTGATCAACCCGCAGATCATCGAGCTGCACCACGACAAGCACCACGCTGCCTACGTCAAGGGCGCGAACGACACCCTGGAGCAGCTCGAAGAGGCGCGCGACAAGGAGAACTGGGGCGCGCTGAACGGCCTGGAGAAGAACCTCGCCTTCCACCTCTCGGGCCACATCCTGCACAGCATCTACTGGCACAACATGGCCAGCCCGAAGACCGGCGAGGGCGGCGGCGAGCCGACCGCGGCCGACGGCCTGGGCGAGCTCGCCGACGCGATCACCGAGTCCTTCGGCTCCTTCGCGAAGTTCAAGAAGCAGCTGACCTTCGCCTCCTCCGCCACGCAGGGCTCCGGCTGGGGCGTGCTCGCATACGAGCCGATCAGCGGCCGTCTGATCGTCGAGCAGATCTACGACCACCAGGGCAACGTCGGCCAGGCGTCGGTGCCGGTCCTGGTCTTCGACGCCTGGGAGCACGCCTTCTACCTGCAGTACAAGAACCAGAAGGTGGACTTCATCGAGGCGATGTGGAACGTCGTCAACTGGCAGGACGTGGCCAAGCGCTACGCCGACGCCAAGTCCAACACCCCGCTGCTGATCCCCGCCAAGGGCTGATCGCGGCACCGCGGCCGACCGCCGCGGCCGGACCGCCCGCCTCGTGATCGTCTTCTCAACCTTCGCGTGCGGGTGTGTGGAACGGAAGACCCCCGTGAGGACGTGACTCACGGGGGTCTTCTGCGTTTTTGGCGGTTCCGTCCGCCCGCGGCCTACTCGAAGGAGGGGGCGGCGGTCCGCGTCCGCTTGATCTCGTAGAAGCCCGGGGTGGAGGCGACCAGCAGGGTGCCGTCCCACAGGCGGGCCGCGGCCTCGCCGCGCGGGGTCGGGGTGACGACCGGGCCGAAGAAGGCCACCTCGCCGCCCTCGGCGCCGGGCACGGAGATCACCGGCGTGCCCACCTCCTCGCCGACGCGCGAGATGCCGTTGTGGTGGGAGGTCCGCAGGACCTCGTCGTACTCGTCGGAGTCGGCGTAGTCGATCAGCTCGGCCGGCAGGCCGACCTCGTCCAGGGCCGCGGCGATGACCTCGCGGGTGGCACCGAGGTCCTCGTTGTGGATCCGGGTGCCGAGGGCGGTGTACAGCTTGCCGGTGACCTCGTCACCGTGCTTCTGCTGGGCGGCTATCACGACGCGCACCGGGGCGAAGCCCTTCGGGCCGAGGATCTCGCGGTAGCGCTCGGGCAGTTCGTCGAGCTTGTTCTCGTTCAGCACGGCGAGGCTCATCACGTGCCAGCGGACCTCGACGTCGCGGACCTTCTCGACCTCCAGCATCCAGCGGGAGGTCATCCAGGCCCAGGGGCACAGCGGGTCGAACCAGAAGTCGACCTGGGTCTTCTCGCGCACCTGGGTGTCGGTCATGTCTCTCCTTGTTCGGACGGTGCATCCGTGGTGGTGTCCTCCTGGCCAACCGGGCCGGGGCGGGCCGCATTCCCCGTGGGAGGATTCCGCCAGGTATCGCGATCTCGCACGAAGGAGTGCACGTGCCCGGAGAGAATCTGTCCCGTGACGAGGCCCGTGTCCGGGCGGAACTGCTGTCGGTCGACGGATACGAGGTCTCCCTCGACCTGACGTCCGCCGTGGACGAGGCCGAGCCCGCCGACGGCCCGAGGACCTTCCGCTCGCTGACCACCATCCGCTTCCGGGCCGCCGCGCCCGGCTCGTCCAGCTTCGCGGACCTGATCGCCCCCTCCGTGAACTCCGTCACCCTCAACGGGAAGGAGCTCGACCCGGCCGCCGTCTTCGACGGGGCGCGCATCACCCTGGACGGCCTGGCCTCCGAGAACGTCCTCGTGGTCGACGCGAACTGCGCGTACAGCCGGACGGGCGAGGGCATGCACCGCTTCGTCGACCCGGAGGACGGCGAGGTCTACCTCTACACCCAGTACGAGCCGGCCGACGCCCGCCGCGTCTACGCCAATTTCGAGCAGCCCGACCTGAAGGCCCCGTACCGCTTCGAGGTGACCGCGCCCGAGGGCTGGCAGGTGTGGAGCAACGGCGCCGAGGAGTCGCGCGAGGGCCTGACCCGACGGTTCGCCGAGACCGCGCCGATCTCCACGTACATCACCTGCGTGGTGGCCGGCCCCTACCACTACGTGACGGACACCTACACGCGCGGGAACCTGACGATCCCGCTGGGCGCGATGTGCCGCAAGGGTCTGGCCAAGCACTTCGACGCGGACGACGTCTTCCTCGTCACCAAGCAGGGCTTCGACTTCTTCCACGAGCACTTCGACTACCCGTACCCCTTCGGGAAGTACGACCAGGCCTTCGTGCCCGAGTACAACCTCGGCGCGATGGAGAACCCGGGCATGGTGACCTTCCGGGAGGAGTACATCTTCCGCGGGAAGGTGACGCGGGCGGCGTACGAGCGGCGCTGCAACACGATCCTGCACGAGATGGCCCACATGTGGTTCGGCGACCTCGTCACCATGAAGTGGTGGGACGACCTGTGGCTGAAGGAGTCCTTCGCGGACTTCATGGGCTCCTTCTCGCAGGTGGAGGCGACCCGCTTCGACACGGCCTGGGTGACCTTCGCCAACAACCGCAAGGCCTGGGCCTACCGGGCCGACCAGCTGCCCTCCACCCACCCGATCACCGCCGACATCCCGGACCTGGAGGCCGCCAAGCTCAACTTCGACGGCATCACGTACTCCAAGGGCGCGGCGGTGCTCAAGCAGCTCGTCGCGTACGTGGGGCGCGACGCGTTCCTGGAGGGCGCGCGGCGCTACTTCAAGGCCAACGCGTACGGGAACACCACCCTGGACAACCTGCTGTCGGTGCTCGGCGAGGTCTCCGGCCGGGACATGGCCGAATGGTCGCGGGCCTGGCTGCAGACGGCCGGCGTGAACGTGCTGACGCCGGTGGTGACGTACGACGCGGGCGGCCGGGTGACCGAGCTGGCCGTCCTCCAGGAGGGCGACGAGCTGCGCCCGCACCGGGTCGCGGTCGGCCTGTACCGGCTGGAGGAGGGGCGGCTCGTCCGCTTCGCGCAGGCCGAGGCCGACGTGGCGGGGACGCGGACCGTCGTGGCCGAGCTGGCCGGGCAGGAGCGGCCCGACCTGGTGCTCGTCAACGACGACGACCTCACCTACTGCAAGGTCCGCTTCGACGAGGGCTCACTGGACACGCTGCGGACCCGGCTCGGCGACATCACGGACCCGCTGGCGCGGGCGCTGTGCTGGTCGGCACTGTGGAACCTGACCCGCGACGGGCTCATGCCGGCACGGGACTTCATCGCCCTGGTCCTGGCCCACGCGGGCCGCGAGAGCGACGTCGGCGTGCTGCAGATGGTGCACTCGCAGACGCTGGCCGCGCTCTCCCACTACGCCGCGCCCGAGTGGCGCGAGCAGGGCGGGCGGGTACTGGCGGCGGGCGCCCTGCAGGAGCTGCGGCGCGCCGAGCCCGGCTCGGAGCACCAGCTGACCTGGGCCCGCTTCTTCGCGGCGGGCGCGGCGACGGAGGGCGACTTCCAGCTGCTGCTGGGGCTGCTGGACGGTTCGGCGCGGATCGACGGGCTGGAGGTGGACCAGGAGCTGCGCTGGGACTTCCTGCTGCCGCTGGCCGCCCACGGTGCGGTGGACGAGTCCGTGCTGGCCTCGGAGCTGGCCCGGGACGACACGGCGTCGGGCAAGCGGCACCAGGTGCGCTGCCTGGCGGCGCGGCCGTCGGCGGCGGTCAAGGACCAGGCGTGGGCGGTCGTCGTCGAGTCGGACACGCTGTCGAACGCGCTGGTGGAGGCGACGATCGCCGGCATGCAGCAGTCCTCGCAGCGGGCCCTGCTGGCCCCGTACACGGACCGCTACTTCGAGGTGATCGAACGGATCTGGGCGGAGCGGTCGATCCAGATCGGCATGCACGTGGTGCGGGGCCTGTTCCCGGCGCTGCAGGACAGCCGGGCCACGCTCGACGCGACGGACGCATGGCTGTCGGCGCACGAGGACGCCGCGCCGGCGCTGCGGCGGCTGGTGCTGGAGGGCCGTGACGACCTCGCCCGGGCGCTGCGCGCCCAGGCCTGCGACGCCGCCGCCGCATAACCCCGCGCCTGGAACGCCGGCGGGGCTGGTCCTCAGCCCCGCCGGCGTTTGAGGCGGGACGGCACCGCCGGGGCTATCGGCATTCGAACGGCCGTACTTTAGTTCTGTCTTGTCCGGATTTGTCGACGGGACGGTAACAGCGGTTAGCCGACCTCCCCGCAGCGGGAATCTCCGCGGCATGAACCACAACGCACCCCTCCCCCTCGCCCACCTCACCGACAGCCGCCCCCGCGTCCTGACCCTCGCCCAGCTCCGCGAGCACGGCGTCACCGCCTCTGACGCCGCCGACCGCTCCTGGCAGGAGGTCCTGCCGGGGGTGTTCCTCCTGCACCCCGGGGCCGCCACGAGCGAGGAGCGGCTCCACGCCGCCCTGCTGTATGCGGGCCGGCGCGGCGGCGAGGCCATGGTCACGGGCCTGGCGGCGCTCGCCCTCCACCGGTTCAACTCCGCCCCCGCACTGCTCTCCCTCCCCCAGATCGACGTGCTCGTCCCGCACACCCGCCGGCTGCGCTCCGTCGGCACCGTCCGCATCGTCCGGACGCACACGCCGCCCCGCCCGGTGGAGGTGACCGGCCTGCCGGTGGCCCCGGTGGCCCGGGCGCTGGCCGACGCCGTCGCCGGGCTCTCCGACGCCGGGACGGTACGCCGCCTGCTGAGCGAGGCCGTGCGCGCCGGGCACTGCGAACCGGCCGCCGTCGTACGGGAGCTGACGGTGGCCCGGCTGCTGAACCGGCCGCACGTCGTGGACGCCGTCGAGTCCCTCCTCGCCGAGGGCCGGGCCATCGCCGAGGACCGGTTGTACCGGCTCGTACGCGGCTTCGAGCTCCCCGAGCCGGTGTGGAACGTGGACCTGCGCGTGCCCGGCGGCCCGCACCTGGGCGGGGTCGACGCGTACTGGCCCGAGGAGGCCGTGGCCGTGGAGATCGACACCCGTGCGCCCCGGGAGGGCGAGGACGAGGAGTGGTCGGAGACGGTGCGCAAGCGCGAGGCCCTGGAGCGGCTCGGGGTGACCGTCGTGCACGTCACCCCGCGCAAGCTGCGCGACTGGCCCGAACAGCAGGCCGCGGTCCTGCGGACCGCGCTGACGGCGGCCGAGGACCGCGAGCCCGCCGCCTACCTGGTGGTACTCCCCCGGTGAGGGGACAGCGCCGGGTTCGCCGGCGAGAACTCCGGGATGCTCCACAGCAGCCGCCCGGGGTGCAGGCCTTCCACGACCTCCTCGATGCGGAACACCACCGCGCGGCCGCCGTCCGGCCCGAACTCCGTCCGCGCCGTACCGCTGAGCTGGAGCACCGCCCCGGTCTCCCAGTCGGGGAACAGCAGCCCGGCCCGCGGGTCGACGGCCAGGTTCCCCAGAGTGAGGAACATGGCGTTCCCCGGGTAGTCGGGCCAGGAGAGCTCGGTCGGCGTCAGCACCTCCACGAAGCCCGGCAGGCCCCCGCGGTGGCTCGCCTCCGTCCGGCCCCCGGCGGTGGTCGCGACGAAGAAGGTGTCCGCGGCGGCCACGGCCCGCTCCTGGTCCGGGGTGAGCGCTCCCCTGCGGCGCACGATTCCGGGCCCCTCGGCGATCCGCTCCAGCGGGTGCCGTTTCTGCAGGTACTTGGGGCAGTTGGCGAAGACCTGCTCGGCCTCGACGGCGAACCCGCCCGGGGTCGCCTCCAGGATTCCGTTCAGCCGCATCCGGCGCCGGGTGCGCGGGTCGAGGGCGATGGTTCCGACCCGGGTGCCGTCGGCGGCGAGCGCCCCGGTGAGCGGGTCGCCGGCCGGCAGTCCGCCGGCGACCGCCATGCGGCGTGCCCCCACGGCCCGGACGAAGCCGGGCGGGCCGGTGAGCAGCGAGGCCCACAGCCGCCCGGCGGTGTCGGTGGCGCCGACGACCAGGTTCGGCTGCCGCTCCAGGAAGGCGGCGGCCACGTCCTTGATGTCCCCGCCGATCGAGCGGCCGACGTGTTCGGCGAGCTCGCGCACGCCGACCCGCTCCTGCACGGCGAGCGAGCCCGGGTGGTAGCGGTCCATGACGTCCTCCTGCGTCGGTCCGCGGCCTTCTAGAAGAAGCCGCAGGTCGGGGCCCCCGCAGTGGGGGCGGGTGCGTCCTCGGCGCCCTTCGGCGCGGAGATCTCCAGGCGGGTGCCGTCGGGGTCGTGGAAGAAGATCCCGCCGGAGGCGGATCCCTCTCTGTGGGCGACGACGCCGTCGTAGGCGAAGGCGACGCCCAGGTCGCGCAGCCGCGCCTCGAAGGCCTCGACCTCGTCGATCCCGCCGGCGGTGAACGCCAGGTGATGCAGTCCGGCCGCGGTCGGGACGTACGCGCCCTCGGCCTGCTGCCAGAGGGTGAGGACGAGCTCGCCGTCCTGTCCGAGGAAGGCGAAGCGGCGGCCCTCCTCCGCACCCTCGCCGAGCAGCTCGAAGCCCAGGGCGTCGCGGTAGAAGGCGAGCGAGCGGGCGAGGTCGGTGACGTTGAGGCCGATGTGGCCGGTGCGCAGTGTGCTGATGACAGCCGTCACGGCTGTTCCCCCTTCGGGTTCGGGTTACCTCTCTAACCATCTAATTGCACGCTAGCGGTTAGAATTACACCCGTCAACCGGTCACGTACCCTTGAGGGGTTAGCAGGGCGGGACGGAACACAGAGGGCACGAAGGAGCGGCGAGATGGCGACCGAGGCGACGGATCCCCGCCCCCTGACCGGCGAGCCGATCGCCCTGGACCTGCTGAACACCCGCTGGATGCACGAGGGCGAGCTCACCGACCTCTTCGCAGGCTCCTTCGGGCTGACCCGATTGGAGGGCCTCGCCCTCTGGCTGCGCAGCGTCGGGCTGGAGCGCCGCTTCCGCGCCGACGCGCCGACCCTGATCCACCTGCTGACCGCCCGCGAGGCACTGGCCCGGGCGGTCGCCGACCCGGCCGACGACAGTGCGCGCACCCTGGTGGACGCCGTGCTGGAGCACGGCCGTATCCGCGCGACCTTGACCGCCGAGGGTCCGGGCGAGCGGGCCGAGTTCGACGACCCGTCGTGGGGGCCCGCCTGGACGGCCGCCCGCAACTACCTGGAGCTGCTGGGCACTTCGCCCGACCGGATCCGCAAGTGCGCCTCGGATACCTGCGTGCTGCACTTCCACGACACCTCGCGCAACGGCGCGCGGCGCTGGTGTTCGATGGCCGTGTGCGGAAACCGGGCGAAGGCCTCGCGCCACTACGCGCGCACGCGCGAGCGCTGAAACGCCGGAAGTTGTCACACCCGGACCGCGGCTGACCGCGCCCCCACCCGGGCCGCAAGGTCGGGAAGTCGACAAATCAACTCACCCGCTCCGGTGGTTCGCCGGGGTATGCCCGAATACGGCCCCGATGGCACACCCCGTTCGCTGGCGGGAGTCCGCCATGTCAGGTCTCGGTAAATGACACCACCTCCCCAAAGCCCTGTCGCGTGAGGAAAGCTGACCGGTCATCCGGCACCGAATTCCGGAGCGTTTCTTTCACTTAGCCAGGGATGCTGATGACCTTCGAATCCCCCAGTTCGATATCCGGGGCCCGGCGCGTCGCGCGCGTCGCGGCCGCGGCCGGCCTGGTGGCCGCGCTCGCCGCGACGGGCGCCGTGCCCGTGTTCGCGGCGACCGGCACCGGCACGGGCAACGGCACGCCGGGAACCGGCCCCGCCGTCAAGTCCGCCGACCAGAAGCTGGGTTCGGCCGACGCCGAACTGCTGCAGGAGGCCAAGGCCAAGGGTGACGCGACCGTCACCGTCATGGTGGCCACCGCCCCCGGTCAGACCAAGCAGGTCGCCGACCAGCTGACCTCTGTCCAGGGCGCGTCGGTCGGCCAGACCAACGACAAGCTCGGCTACGTGCGGGCCACCCTGCCGACCGGCAAGGCCGAGGCCGCACTGAAGGCGGCCGCCAAGCTGTCCTCCGTGCACGCGATGGACCTCAAGCACGAGATCCAGCTGTCGGACCCGCGCCCCGACGGGGGCAAGGAGTCGGGCAAGGCGCAGAAGACCGCTTCCGAGAACTACGCGGCGCCGGACAAGAACACCCCGGCGAAGAACCCGTACAACCCGTCCTTCGAGACCGGTTCGGTGGACTTCGTCGCGAAGAACCCGCAGGCCGACGGCCGCGGTGTGACCATCGGCATCCTGGACTCCGGCGTCGACATCGCCCACCCGGCGCTCCAGAAGACCACCACCGGCGAGCGCAAGATCGTCGACTGGGTGACGGCGACCGACCCGATCGCGGACAACGACGCCACCTGGCGCCCGCAGATCACCCCGGTCGCCCCCGCGGGCGGCAGCTTCACCGCGGGCGGCCAGAGCTGGAAGGCCCCGGAGGGCTCGTACCAGTGGAGCCGCTTCAGCGAGTCGATCACCGCCACCGGTGACATGAAGGGCGACGTCAACCGCGACGGCGACACCACCGACCGGTTCGGCATGCTGTACGACCCGGCCGCCGGCACCGTCCGCGTCGACACCGACCAGGACAACGACTTCACGAACAACGAGCCGATGAAGCCGTACAAGGACGGCTTCCAGATCGGCTACTTCGGCACGGACAACCCGGCGACCGACGTCGCCGAGCGCATCCCGTTCGTGATCCAGATCCGCAAGGACGTCCCGATGGACCCGCTGGGCGGGGACTGGGTCGGCAAGAAGGCCGACTTCGTCAACATCGGCATCATCGAGTCCGAGCACGGCACGCACGTCGCCGGCATCACCGCCGCCAACAGCCTCTTCGGCGGCAAGATGAACGGCCAGGCGCCCGGTGCGAAGCTCGTCTCCTCCCGCGCCTGCTCCTGGTCCGGCGGCTGCACCAACATCGCGCTGACCGAGGGCATGATCGACCTCGTCGTCAACCGCGGCGTGGACATCGTCAACATGTCCATCGGCGGCCTGCCGGCGCTGAACGACGGCAACAACGCGCGCGCCGAGCTCTACAAGAACCTCATCGACACCTACGGCGTCCAGCTCGTCATCTCGGCGGGCAACGAGGGCCCGGGCGTCAACACCATCGGTGACCCCGGCCTCGCCGACAAGGTCATCTCCGTGGGTGCGGCGGTCTCCAAGGAGACCTGGGCCGCCAACTACGGCTCCGGTGTGGCGAAGAAGTACAACATGTTCCCCTTCTCCTCGCGCGGTCCGCGTGAGGACGGCGGCTTCACGCCCACCATCACCGCCCCCGGCGCGGCCATCAACACCATCCAGACCTGGCTGCCCGGCGCGCCGGTGAAGGAGGCGGGCTACGACCTGCCGGCCGGCTACGGCATGCTCCAGGGCACCTCGATGTCCTCGCCGCAGGCGGCGGGCGCCGGCGCCCTGCTGCTCTCGGCCGCGAAGCAGCACGGCATCAAGCTGACCCCGGCCTCGATGCGCGTGGCGCTCACCAGCACCGCGAAGAAGATCGACGACGTCCCGGCGCACGCCCAGGGTTCGGGCCTGCTCGACGTCAACAAGGCCTGGGAGTCCGTCCAGCGCGACGCCAAGGCCAACGAGTTCACCGTCAAGGCGCCGGTCGACACCGCGATCGACCAGTTCCTGAAGACCCCGGGCTTCGGCACCGGCCTCTACGACCGCGAGGGCGGCCTGAAGGTCGGCCAGAAGAAGGTCTACGACGTCGTCGTGACCCGCACCACCGGCGTCAAGTACGGCACCCGCCACAACCTGAGCTGGCGGAACAACGACGGCACCTTCAAGGTCATCGGCGGCTACGACTACGTCACGCTGCCGCTGAACAAGCCCGTCACCATCAAGGTCGAGGCCAACGCCAAGACGGCCGGCGTGCACAGCGGCATCCTGCAGCTGGACGACGAGACCACCGAGGGCATCGACAAGCAGATCCTGACCACGGTCGTCGCCGCCACCCCGCTGGCGAAGCCGTCGTTCACGCTGTCGGACACCTCCTCCGTGCAGCGCAACAGCCACAAGTCGTACTTCGTCACCGTGCCGCAGGGCGCGAAGACCCTTGAGGTCGCCCTCGGCGGTCTCGCGGCGGGCAGCCAGACGCGCTTCATCTCGATCCACCCGTACGGCGTGGGCGTCGAGGACAGCGCCACCACCCAGTGCTACCCGAACTACGACAACCCGGCCAACAAGTGCCGCCCCGACCTGCGCTCCTACGAGAACCCGGCCCCGGGCGTCTGGGAGATCGAGGTCGAGTCGCGCCGTACGTCGCCGCTGCTGGACAACCCCTTCAAGCTGGACGTCAGCGTCCTCGGCGCGGGCTTCGACCCGGCGGTCAAGGTCCTGCCCGAGGTGAAGCAGGGCACCCCGGCCCCGGTCCAGTGGACGGTCAAGAACGAGGGCGCGGCCATCTCCGGCGGCAAGCTCCAGGGCGGCCCGCTCGGCTCCGCGAAGGTCGCCAAGCCGACCATCGCCGCCGGCGAGCAGCAGACCACCACGGTCACCATCGGTGAGGGCGTCTCCCGCCTGGACGTGGCGATCGGCAAGACCTCCGACACCGGCGCCGACCTGGACCTCGACGTCCTCAAGGACGGCGTGAAGGTCGGCTCCTCCGCCGACGGCGACTCCGAGGAGTCGGTGACCCTGGTCAACCCGGCCGCCGGCACCTACACCATCGTGGTCACCGGCTACGCGGTCCCGTCCGGCTCCACCACGTACGACTACCGCGACGTGTACTTCTCCTCCGGCCTGGGCTCCGTCCAGGTGGACGAGGGCACCGCGCTGAACCTCGCCAACGGTGCCTCGGCGGCCGTCTCGGCGAACGTCGTCGCGAACGCCGCGGCCCCCGAGGGTCGGCAGTTCTTCGGCGAGATCAAGCTGCTGAACTCGCGCGGCACCGCCGCCGGCACCGGCAGCGTGCAGATCGAGAAGGTCCTCCCGTAACGACGGGGCCTTCCGGCCGCACCACAGCGTGACCGCATGACCGCACGACCGCACGAAGAAGGGGCGGGCAGCCCATGGCGCCCGCCCCTTCCGCATGCGAGGAGGCCGTCGGCGCGGCCACCACGAGATCGTCACGGAGGGTTCACGACCGGAACATCGTCCGCTCCTCGGACAATGGATTGGACAAGCCTCGTGGGGTCGAACGCATGATGGCTCCACGCGCCCGCGTCGTACGCACCATAAGGAGTCACCGTGAGGGTTGGAATCGTCGGAGCCACCGGCCAGGTCGGCGCAGTCATGCGCAGCATCCTCGCCGAGCGCAAGTTCCCGGTGGCGGAGCTGCGGCTGTTCGCCTCGGCCCGTTCCGCGGGCTCCACCCTGGAGTGGGAGGGCCGCGAGATCACCGTCGAGGACGCCGCCACGGCCGACTACAGCGGTCTCGACATCGTGCTGTTCTCCGCGGGCGGCGCCACTTCCAAGGCCCTCGCCGAGAAGGTCGCCGCGCAGGGCGCCGTCGTGATCGACAACTCCTCCGCCTGGCGCAAGGACCCCGAGGTCCCGCTCGTCGTGTCCGAGGTGAACCCGCACGCGATCAAGAACCGCCCCAAGGGCATCATCGCCAACCCGAACTGCACCACCATGGCCGCCATGCCCGTGCTGCGCCCGCTGCACGCGGAGGCCGGGCTGACCTCGCTGGTCGCCACCACCTACCAGGCCGTGTCCGGCTCGGGCGTGGCCGGTGTCGCCGAGCTCGACGGCCAGGTCAGGGCCGTCGCCGCGGAGGCCGCCGGGCTGGTCCACGACGGCGGCGCCGTCGCCTTCCCGGAGCCGGGCGTCTACAAGCGCCCGATCGCCTTCAACGTGCTGCCGCTGGCGGGCTCGATCGTGGAGGACGGCTCCTTCGAGACCGACGAGGAGCAGAAGCTCCGCAACGAGTCCCGCAAGATCCTGGAGATCCCGGACCTCAAGGTGTCCGGCACCTGCGTGCGCGTCCCGGTCTTCTCCGGCCACTCGCTGCAGGTCAACGCCCACTTCGCGCGCCCGATCAGCGTGGAGCGCGCCTACGAGCTGCTGAAGGACGCGCCCGGCGTCGAGCTGTCGGAGATCCCGACCCCGCTCCAGGCCGCGGGCAAGGACGCCTCGTACGTGGGCCGCATCCGCGTCGACGAGACGGCCGAGCACGGCCTCGCGCTGTTCGTCTCCAACGACAACCTCCGCAAGGGCGCGGCCCTGAACGCGGTCCAGATCGCCGAGCTCGTCGCCGAGGAACTCGGCCGGGCCTGACCGTCCTGCGCGGGGGTGGTGCCGGATCCCTTCCGGTGCCACCCCTTCGTGCTGCTCACGGTCACAGCGCCAGGTGACGGCGGAGCGCCACATCCACCTGCGCCATGCGGGGGCGGGGCACCCGCCCGATGCGCCGGCCCAGGCGCTCCGGCGCCACCGCCCGTACCTGCTCGCACTGCGCCTTGGAGTCCCGGACCAGCCCGCACTCCTGCGCGGGGAGCAGTACCTGGAAGGTGAGCACGCGGGCCGTGTTCGACGTGACGGGCACGACGGTGACGACGCCCCTGCCGTGGAGCTCGACCGACTGGTTGGCCCCGTCGTTGGACACGATGACCGCCGGGCGGACCTTGTTGGCCTCACTGCCCTGCGAAGGATCCAGGTCCACCAGGTAGATGTCCCCCCTACGCATCGGTGACACCGTCACCGACCGTCCGGTCCCACAGCGCGGCGTCCTCGCCCTCGTCCCACTCGGCGAAGGCTTCGGTGTACTCGGCTTCCAGTTGCGCGGCCCGCAGCAGGCCGATGGCGGCGTGTATCACCGCCGAGCGCGACTCCGCGTCCGTCCTCGCGGCGTACTCGTCGACGAAGACGACGTCCTCCTGCGGAAGGCTCACACTGATCTTCATACACATGATGCTACTGCGGTAGGAAGTGGCGTGCTACCCCACGATCGCAGTCGGCATGGAAGGATGACCAAGAACGTCACCATCGAAGGAGATGAACGCGTGCCAGGCACGAATCTGACCCGTGAAGAGGCTCGGCAGCGGGCGAAGCTGCTCAGCGTCGACTCGTACGAGATCGACCTCGACCTGAGCGGGGCGCAGGAGGGCGGCACCTACCCCTCCGTGACGACCGTGCGCTTCCGGTCCGCCGAAGCGGGCGCGGAGACCTTCATCGACCTGGTCGCGCCGGCCGTGCACGAGGTCGTCCTCAACGGCACGGCCCTGGACGTGTCCGCCGTCTTCCGGGACTCGCGCATCGCCCTCGCCGGGCTGCTCGCCGGGGACAACGAGCTGAAGGTCGTCGCGGACTGCGCGTACACGAACACGGGCGAGGGCCTGCACCGCTTCGTCGACCCCGTCGACCAGCAGGCCTACCTGTACACCCAGTTCGAGGTCCCGGACGCCCGGCGGGTGTTCGCCAGCTTCGAGCAGCCCGACCTGAAGGCGACGTTCCGGTTCACCGTGAAGGCCCCCGCGGGCTGGACGGTCATCTCGAACTCCCCGACGCCGGCCCCCGCCGAGGTCGAGGACGACGTCTGGCGCTTCGCGCCGACGCCGCGCATCTCCACGTACGTCACCGCGCTGATCGTGGGCCCGTACCACTCGGTGCACAGCACCTACGAGCGCAAGGACGGCCAGTCGGTGCCGCTCGGCATCTACTGCCGGCCCTCGCTGGCCGAGTTCCTGGACGCGGACGCGATCTTCGACGTCACGCGGCAGGGCTTCGACTGGTTCCAGGAGAAGTTCGCGTACGACTACCCGTTCGCCAAGTACGACCAGCTGTTCGTGCCCGAGTTCAACGCGGGCGCGATGGAGAACGCGGGCGCGGTCACCATCCGCGACCAGTACGTCTTCCGCTCGAAGGTGACGGACGCGGCGTACGAGGGCCGCGCCGAGACCATCCTCCACGAGCTGGCGCACATGTGGTTCGGCGACCTGGTCACCATGGAGTGGTGGAACGACCTGTGGCTGAACGAGTCGTTCGCCACGTACACCTCGATCGCCTGCCAGGCGTACGCCGAGGGCACCAAGTGGCCGCAGGCGTGGACCACGTTCGCCAACTCGATGAAGACGTGGGCGTACCGGCAGGACCAGCTGCCGTCGACGCACCCGATCATGGCGGACATCCGTGACCTGGACGACGTCCTGGTCAACTTCGACGGCATCACGTACGCCAAGGGCGCCTCGGTGCTCAAGCAGCTCGTCGCCTACGTCGGCACGGACGCCTTCTTCCAGGGCGTGCAGGCGTACTTCAAGGCGCACGCCTTCGGCAACACGCGCCTGTCGGACCTGCTGGGCGCCCTGGAGGAGACCTCCGGCCGCGACCTGGCCGCCTGGTCGAAGGCCTGGCTGGAGACCGCCGGCATCAACGTCCTGCGCCCGCGCATCGAGACGGACGCCGACGGCGTCATCACCTCCTTCGCCGTCGCCCAGGAGGCGCCGGCGCTGCCCGCCGGCGCCAAGGGCGAGCCGACGCTGCGCCCGCACCGGATCGCGATCGGCCTGTACGACCTCGACGGCGGCAGGCTGGTGCGCACCGACCGGATCGAGCTGGACGTCGACGGCGAGCTCACCGAGGTGCCCGAGCTGGTCGGCCGCACCCGCCCGGCGGTCGTGCTGCTCAACGACGACGACCTGAGCTACGCGAAGGTCCGCCTCGACGAGGAGTCGCTGGCCGTGGTCACCGCGCACCTGGGCGACTTCACCGAGTCGCTGCCGCGGGCGCTGTGCTGGGCCTCGGCCTGGGACATGACCCGGGACGGCGAGCTGGCCACCCGCGACTACCTGTCCCTCGTCCTGTCGGGCATCGGCAAGGAGTCGGACATCGGCGTCGTGCAGTCGCTGCAGCGCCAGGTGAAGCTGGCGATCGACCTGTACGCCGACCCGGCGTGGCGGGAGCAGGGCCTGACGTCCTGGACCGAGGCCTCGCTGGAGCACCTGCGCGGGGCCGAGCCGGGCAGCGACCACCAGCTGGCGTGGGCCCGCGCGTTCGCGGCGACCGCCCGCACCGAGGGCCAGCTGACCTACCTGAAGGCGCTGCTGGACGGTGCGGCCGAGATCGAGGGCCTGGTCGTGGACACCGAGCTGCGCTGGGCGTTCCTGGAGCGGCTGACCGCGACGGGCGTCCTGGACGAGCCGGAGATCGCCGCCGAGCTGGAGCGCGACCGCACGGCGGCGGGCGAGCGGCACGCGGCGACGGCACGGGCGGCCCGCCCGACGGCCGACGCCAAGGCCGCGGCCTGGGCGTCGGTGGTGGACTCCGCGGACCTGCCGAACGCGGTGCAGGAGGCGGTCATCGGCGGCTTCGTCCAGACCGACCAGCGCGAGCTGCTGGCCCCGTACACCGCGAAGTACTTCGAGGTGATCAAGGGCATCTGGGAGAGCCGCAGCCACGAGATCGCCCAGCAGCTGGCGATCGGCCTGTACCCGACCCTCCAGGTCTCCGCGGCGACGCTGGCCGCGACGGACGACTGGCTGGCCTCGGCCGAGCCGAACGCGGCCCTGCGCCGGCTGGTCTCGGAGTCCCGCGCGGGCGTCGAGCGGGCGCTGAAGGCCCAGGCGGCCGACGCGGCCGCGGGTGCGGCCGGAGCCTGATCCCGCCCGGCAGTGCACACCGGTGCCCCGGCCCCCTCCTGCGGTCCGGGGCACCGGCGTACGGTCACGCCCCGTCGGGTCCCGCCCCCGGTCCCGCGTGTGGGGACGCGGTGCGCAGCGCGGCCACGTCCTGCAGGGCGCGCAGCACGCGGGCCAGGGCGGGGGCGGACTCCGCCCCGCGGCGGGTGGCCGCGATGACGTGCCGGGTGGGGCGGTCGTGGGGCAGGACGCGGACCGCCACGCCCGCGGCCCGGCTCGACACCATGCGGGGGACCAGGGCCACGCCCATCCCCGCCTCCACCATGGCGAGGATGGCGGTCCAGCCGGCCGCCGTGTGCGCCTGTTCGGGGACGAAGCCGGCCGCCTCGCAGGCGGTGCGGGCGATCTCCTGCCAGGGGCCGCTGCCCCCGTAGATCCACGGGTCGCCGGACAGGTCCGCGAGCCTCAGGCCGGGTGCCCGCGCCAGCGGGTGGTCGGGCGGCAGGGCCACGTCGAGCGGGTCCTCCAGCAGGGTGATGCGGGTGAAGCGGGTGTCGCGTGCGGTCGGGGCGTGCGGCGCCAGCGACAGGGCCAGGTCGACGAGGCCCGCGGAGAGCAGCTCGTACGACTCCGCGGCCTCGGTCTCCCGGACCCGTACCTCCACCCCGGGGTGGGTCGCGCGCAGGGCCGCGACCGCCGGGACGACGAGCACGGGCACGGCGGTGGAGAAGGCGCCGATGCGGACCTCCCCGGCGTCCCCGGCCAGGTAGCCGGACAGCTCCGCGTCCGCCCGCTCCAGCTGCGCGAACACCGCGTCCGCGTGCCGCAGGACGAGGTGGGCGGCGTCCGTGAGGCGGACCCGCCGGCCGTGGGCCTCCAGCAGCGGTACGCCCAGCTGCCGGGCGAGGTTCGTCAGCTGCTGCGAAACGGCCGAGGGCGTCATGTGCAGCGCCTCGGCCGTCGCGGTCACGGTGCCCCGTTCGGCGAGGGTCCGCAGGATCCGCAGCTTCTTGATGTCCCACTCGGTCACGGGACGAACCTACCGGCGGGCCCCCAGGCCCACGCCGCCCAGGATCAGCGCCATGCACAGCAGTTCGGCCGGGCCGGTGCGCTCGCCGAGCAGCAGCAGACCGAGTCCGGCGACGCACACCGGCTGGAGGTAGTAGACGACCCCGGCGCGGGCGGCGCCGATCAGGGAGACGGCCTTGTTCCAGGCGAAGAAGGCCACCGCGGAGGACATGACGCCGACGTAGAGCAGCATTCCGGCGGTGCCGGGGGTGACCGCGAAGCCGCCCTGGACGCTCAGCGAGACGGCGTAGGCGGGCGCCAGCATCAGTGCGCCGAGGACGAAGGTGGTCAGGAGGAAGGCGAGCCCGCCGAGCTCGGCGGGCTTGCGCCGCAGCAGTGCGCTGTACGTGGCGAACGAGAGGGCGGCGGCGAGCATCCACAGGTCGCCGGCGCCGAAGTCGAAGCCGAGGGAGCCGTCGCCGACGAGGAGCAGGACGCCGAGGACGGCGAGGAGCAGGCCGGCGGTGCGCCGGAGTCCGAGCCGTTCGCCGCCGAGGCGGGCGTACAGCGCCATGACCACCGGCGAGGCCGCCATGATCATGCCCATGTTGGAGGCGGAGGTGGTCAGTCCGGCCTGGTGGACGAGGGTGTTGTACAGGGCGACGCCGAACAGCGAGGCGAGGGCGGTGAAGCCGAGGTGCCTGCGGATCAGCGCCCGCTGCCGCCAGGCCTGCCGGGCGGCGAAGGGGGCCACGGCTACGGCGGCGATGGTCCAGCGCCAGAAGACGGCCTGGACGGGCGGGATGCTGTCGGCCATGCCGCGGGTGGCGACGAAGCTGCCGGACCAGACGACCGTGGCGGTGAGGGCGAGGAGCACACCGAGCCCGGCGGGCCCGACGGATCCGGAGGGTCCGGCGCCCTTGCTCGTCGCCCGGCCTCGGCCTGCGGGCGGTGTGGGGCGGGTGGTGCGGACCCGGTCCATGACGGCCACGGTGTGTCTCCCCCTCGGGGTCTGGTCTTCGACTGCTGCGGGCCTTACCGTCGCACCTGGCCATCGGTCAGGTCCATCGAAACGTTTCGATCGTTCTTTTCAGTAGAACTGAAAGGTCCGAGCTCGGCCGCGGCCGCCGGAGCCGGGGCCTCCGCCTTGGCCGCCCGCGCCGCGAAGAGCTGGCCGGCGACGGTGGCGCCGAAGGCGATCGCCATGCCCAGCAGCTGTACGGGCGTCAGCGCCTGCCCGAGGGCGGCCCAGCCGATGACGGCCGCGGTGAGCGGGGAGAGCGGTCCGAGCAGGGTGACCGAGGTAGCGCTGAGCTGCCCGATGCCGCGGAACCAGAGCCAGTACGCGATACCGGTGTTGATCAGCATCATGTAGCCGTAGCCGAGGAGGGCGTTGCCGTCGAGCGCGGGCGGCGCCCCCTCGACGAGGGCCGCGACCGGGATGATGGCCAGCCCGCCGGCGGTGAGCTGCCAGCCGGTCATGGCCAGGGGGCCGACTCCCTCGGGGCGCCCCCAGCGCTTGGTCATGACGGTTCCGGTGGCCATGGAGGCGGAGGAGACGAGGCCGGCGAGGATGCCGACCGCGTCGAGCCGGGCACCTGCGGTCAGGACGACCATGCTGACGCCGAACGCGGCCGTGACGGCGGCCAGTACGGTCCGCAGCCGGGCCCGCTCCCCGAGGAGGAGGGCGGCGAGCCCGACGACGAACAGCGGGCCGACGGAGCCGAGCACGGCGGCGACACCGCCGGGCAGCCGGTAGGCGGAGAGGAACAGCAGCGGGAAGAAGGCGCCGATGTTGAGCGTGCCCAGTACGGCGGCCCGGCCCCACCAGCGGCCGGTGGGCAGGGTCCGGGACAGGGCGGTGAGCAGCAGCCCGGCGGGCAGGGCCCGCATGACACCGGTGAACAGCGGCCGGTCGGGCGGCAGCAGTTCGGTGGCCACCGCGTAGGTGGAGCCCCAGGAGATGGGGGCGAGGGCGGTGAGGGCGACGGTGGCGAGGCGCTTCATGGCGGGTGACTCCTCGATGGGTGAGGAACGCGGGCGGAGAGGGACGGTGGGGTGGGGCGCGGCGGGCGCGACGCGCGCCCGGTCGGGCGGCGGGTCAGGCGGCGGCCGGCGTGGCCGCGGCGGGGGCCCCGGCCCCGGCGCCGGCGCCCCGGCCCGGCCCCCGGGCCACGGGCCGCGCGGTCGGCGGCTCGGCGTACACGGCCTCGGCGGGGAGGTGCCGCTCCAGGCGGACCAGGGCGAGGGCGGCGCCGAGGGCGGCGACGGCGAGGACGGCCCAGGGCAGCCGGCCGTCGACGGCCAGCAGGGCGGTGAAGAGGGACGGGGCGAGGGCGGTGGCCAGCGAGTAGGACAGCTGGTAGGTGGCGAGGTAGCGGCCGCGCACGGCTTCCGGGGCGGCGGACACCGACAGGGCCCCGCCCGAGGGGCTGTGCACCAGCTCGCCCAGGGTGTAGACGACGACGATGGCCAGCAGGGCGACCAGGGTGGCGGTCCGCCCGGGCCGCAGCGTGCCGAGCACGATCTGCCCGACGAAGGCGGCGGCGAAGAGCAGGGCTCCGAAGGCGGCCGAGCGGGTGCGGCGGGCGCCCGAGCGGCGGACCCGGCTCGCGACGAGGACGCCGATCCCGGCGCACAGCACGGTGTTGACGGTGAACGCGGCTCCGGTGAGGGAGTCGGGTCCGTGCAGCCAGGTGGCGATGTAGAGCGGGAAGAGCACGGACAGGGCGGCGTAGCCCAGCGCGGTCAGGAAGTTGGCGGCGGTGAGCCCGAGGAAGGGCCGGTCGCGCAGCACCGTCCGGTACCCGGCGGGCGCCCGCTCGGCGGCGCCGGCCGGGGCGGTGGCCCGGGCGGCGGCCGCGGGGCGGACCCGGGCGACGAGCAGCCCGGCGAGGGCGAAGGCGAGCGCGTTGCCCCAGGCGGTGTACGTGAAGGCGGAGGTCCCCCAGAGGGCCAGGACGCCGGAGACGAGCAGGGCCCCCGCGCCCATCCCGGCGTTCTGCAGGGCCCGGAGGGAGGCCTGGAGCCGGTCGCGGGCGGTGCCGAGCGCCACCTCCCCGATCAGGGACTGCTGGACGACGGGGAACGAGCGGTCGGCCAGGGCGGTGACGAGCGCGACGGCGGCGAAGGCGGGCAGCGAGTCGGCGAGGGGGTAGAGCGCGAAGCCGAGTGCGCGGACCGCGTAGAGCACCAGGTTGGCCCGCTTGGCGCCGAACCGGTCGACGGCCGTGCCGGCCAGCGGCATGAACGCGAGCCCGGCCAGCCCGGTGGCGGTCAGGACGAGGCCGACGAGGGTTAAGGAGAGCCCGGTGACGTGGTGGAAGAAGACCAGCGAGAACGGCACGTACATGCCGATGCCGACGGCGCTGACGCCGACCCCGACGAGCAGCGGCCGCTCTCCCGCGACGCGCTCCGCCCGTGCCCCCGCTTCCGGCTTCCCCGCCGCTGCGCCTGCCCTTGCCATGGATCCCCCCAAGTAGGTCGATGGAAAGTAGCTTACCTCTAAGCTACTTTCCGTCAAGCAACTTTCTTGCGAACGATCGGGGAGAGGTCGGATACTGCCGCCATGACCACCGAGGCCAAGGCCAACAAGGACGCCGTCGACGCGATCATCGACCAGTGGGCGGTGGTGCGGCCGGACCTGGAAACCGCCCCCATGGAACTCTTCGGGCGCATCTACCGGATCGCCCGGGAGATGGGGGACGCGACGGAGCGGGCGTACGCCCGGTACGGGATCTCGCGCGGCGAGTTCGACGTCGTGGGGACCCTGCGCCGCTCCGGCGAGCCCTACACCCTCTCGCCGCGCCAGCTCTCGGCCACGCTCATGCTCACGACGGGCGGCATGACGGGCCGCCTGGACAAACTGGAGAAGGCCGGGCTGCTCTGCCGCAAGCCCGACCCGCACGACCGGCGGGGCCTACAAGTCGTCCTCACCGACCGTGGGCTCGCCCTCGTCGACCAGGCCGTCAGCGCCGGCCTGGAAGTGCAGCACGCTGCGGTGGCCGGCCTGACCGAGGAGGAGATCGCCGTCCTCAGCGGCCTGCTGCGCAAGCTGCTCGCCGGCGTCTAGATCACGGCACCGGCGGGAGGGCCCCACGGCACCGGCCGCCGGCGCCGGAGCACAGCAGGGCGCCGGAGGTCCGCACGGGGACCGATGCGCATCGCATCGGCCGGCGGACCTCCG
>NZ_JBVHVT010000046.1:0-46212 GCF_055564695.1 Streptomyces sp. NPDC029014 | reverse complement strand
CCCACCACCGCCGACGCGTACACCCACGACCCCCCCCCCCCCCCCCACGCACCCCCCCCCCCCCCCCCCCCCCCCCCCCCCCCCCCCCCCCCCGGAAGTCTGTGGTACCTGCCGGTCCCGGAGGGGACCGGCGGTGCTCAGGCCTGCTTCTTCTTCGGCCGGTCGGACTTGTCGAGGACCATCACCAGGCCGGCGATGGCCAGGAAGATCGCGATCGGCAGGAACACGTACAGGCCGAGGGTCGCGCCCACGCTCAGGCTCGTACCCGGGTCGTCGCCGTCGTCGCGGGTCAGCGCGAGCGCGGGAGACGTCATCAGCAGCAGCATCAGCGCCGATCCGGCCGAGACGGCACCGGCGCGCAGGGCGTTCTTCTTGTCCACGGTGCAAACGTAGCGAACACCTAAACGGGGCGCGCGCCCGGGGGTGCCGTACGGGCGCGTGCGCCCTCCCGCACCGCGCTCATCAGGGCGTTCGCGCGGGGCGAGGCGGCCAGTTCCTCCAGGGTCAGCGGTCGTCCCGCCGCGTCCGCGAGCGGCAGCCGCCAATTGGGGTACTGGTCCCAGGTCCCCGGCAGGTTCTGCGGTCGCCGGTCGCCCACCGCGTCCGGCAGCCACACGCCGACCAGCCGCGCCGGGGTGCGCAGCAGGAACCCGTACAGGGCCGCGACGGCCGCCTCCTCGCCCTTGGTGTCGAAGCCGAGCTCCGCGAGCACGTCCAGCCACCGGGCGGTGTCGGCGGCGTCCTCGGCCCGCTCCTGCTCGACCGGTCGGGTCAGCAGGCCGAGCCGGTCGCGCAGTTCGATGTGGCTGCCCGCCAGTTTGGCCGCAGAGGGCGGCAGATCGTGGGTGGTGGCGGTGGCCAGGCAGTCGGCCCGCCAGGCCCCGGGCGGCAGCGGCTGCCCGTCGCCCGCCCAGTCCCGCTCGAACCACAGCACGGAGGTGCCCAGCACCCCGCGCCGGGCCAGCTCCCGACGCACCCGCGGCTCCACCGTCCCGAGGTCCTCGCCGATGACCAGGGCGCCGGCCCGGTGCGCCTCCAGCACGAGGAGGGCGAGCATCGCCTCCCCGTGGTACGAGACGTACGTGCCCTCGGCGGGCGGGACGTCCCCCGGGATCCACCACAGCCGGAACAGGCCCATCACATGGTCGATGCGCAGCGCCCCGGCGTGCCGGAACACCCCGCGCAGCAGCTGACGGAACGGCGCGTACCGGGCCGTGGCCAGCCGGTCGGGCCGCAACGGCGGCAGGCCCCAGTCCTGGCCGCGCGCGTTGAAGGCGTCGGGCGGCGCGCCGACGCTGGCGGGCCCGGCGTACAGGGGCTGCCCGAAGACGTCCGAGCCCTTCGGGTGCACCCCGACGGGCAGGTCGTGCACGATGCCGACGGCCATCCCGGCCTCGCGGGCGGCCTCCTGGGCGGCGGCGAGCTGGCCGTCCGTCAGCCAGACCAGCCAGCGGTGGAAATCGGCGCGCCCCTCGGGATCCTCGCCGGCGCGCCCGGCGCACCAGATCGCGTGCACGTCGAGGGCCGGCCCCTGCAGGGCGCGGAACGCGCGGTAGGCGGCCTCCCGTTCGGGGGTGCGCGGGACGGCGTACAGCAGCTCCAGGGCGGCCCGCTTGAGCTCCCAGACGGCGTCCCGGTCGATCAGGGCCCCCTTCTCCAGCACCTCCCGGCGCAGGGCGGCGCCGCGGGCGGCGAGCGCGGCGAGGGCCTCGCGGTCGGGACAGTCGGCGTACTCGGGGACGTCCTCGATCCGCAGATGAACGGGATCGGGGAAGCGGCGCGAGGCCGGCCGGTAGGGGGAGGGGTCGGTCGGTGTCCCCGGCACGGCTGCGTGCAGCGGGTTGACCTGGACGAAGCCGACCCCGTGGGTGCGGCCGGCCCAGCGGGCCAGCTCCGCCAGGTCGCCGAGGTCGCCCATGCCCCAGGAGCGCTCCGAGAGCAGGGAGTACAGCTGGACGAGCAGCCCGTGGGCCCGCTCGGGGGCGGCCGGGGCCCGCTCGGGGGCCACGATCAGCGTGGCGGTGCCGGTGCGGCCGTCGGGGGTCTCGGCGTGGAGCCGGTGCACGCCGAGCGGGGGGACGGCCCCGGAGCCGGGCCGCCATTCGGCCGCGGCACCCGACGCACCGTCCTCGGCGTCCTCGGCGCCCTCCCCGCCCTCGCCGTCCTCGGTGCCGGCTGCCTCACGCTCCAGCTCCAGCCGGAAGCGCGTGCCCGGCGGCAGTGCGGCCGGCTCGGCGGGCGGCGCGGATCCGGCCCACCACACCAGCACGCGCGGCAGCAGTCGCTGCGCCGCGGCCCGTTCCGCCTTGCTGCGCTCGGCCCGGATGTCGTCCGGGGTGTCGGTGCACACCCCCAGCAGGCCGAGCACGGCGCCGACCGTGGCCTCCGGCACCCGGACGGTGACGCCCTCGGCGGGCTGGTAGGTGGTGGCGACGCCGTGCAGCGCCGCGAGCCGGGCGAGGTCGTCCATGTGTGTCCCTGGGTCGGTGAGGAGGGGGCCGGCGTCGCTCTGGTCACCGCACTAGTCGCCGGCGGGTGGGGTCGGCTCGCTCGTCAGCCGCGCCCCGCCGGCGAGCGGGGGCTCACTGGTCAGCGGTGCGTGCACGGCCCCGGCGAGCGGGGGCTCACTGGTGAGGGGCCCGTCGGCCGGCCCGGCCTGCGCCGGGAGGTGGGCCAGGAGCGGAACGGCGGCGGTGGCGGTGACGGTGACGGTGACGGTGACGGCATCGTTCACGGGGCGGGACCTTCCTTTTTCCGTACGGGCGGTGAGGGCGGGTCAGCAACAGGGAACAACGCCGTTCGACACCGCAGCCATACCCAGTGCAGGGCCCGGCATTCCTGGCGGTTCCGGGTCAGAACGCCCGCCCGCATTGACACTCCGCCCGCGCGGGTGGTGGGCTCGGGCTCGTTCGTACGAGCGGGGGACGCAGGTGGGACGAGGAGGCTTCGTGCAGCTCAAGGGCAGGAAGCGGACCACAGCGGCAGCGATTGCCGTCATCGGCGCGCTGGTGGGCGGTGCCGTGGTCGCCGGGCCGCTGGGCTCGCTGGTGGCGTCCAGCGCGCCCGACGCGGCGGGCGGCCCCGGTCCGGGCGTGGGCACCGGCGGCGGTGCGGCGGCGGCGCCCGGAGGCGCGCCGTCCGGTGCGGCCGCCGGCCCGCTGCTCGACCCGGGCGCGACCGCGCAGCGGACCGCCGCCGAAGGTCCCGCGGTGTGGCCGCGGCCGCAGTCGATGACCGCCGATCCGGCGCGGGAGGTCCCGCTGGACGGCCAGGCCGTCCTGGTCACGGCGCCGGGCGCCGACCCGTACGCGGTCGACGCGGTCCGCTCCGCGCTGCGCGAGGCGGGCGTCCGCATCCTGCACGAGCCCGGTCCCGGGGCGCCGATGCCCGAACGGGGCACGGTCGTGCGGCTGGACGGCCCCGGCGCCGAGGAAGCGCTGCGGGCGCTGGGCGCCGCCGAGGCCGGGGACCTGCCCCGCGGCGGCTACCGGCTGGCCGTCGGCAAGGCGGGCGGCCGGGACACGGTCGCGCTGGCCGGCGTGGGCGAGGACGGCCTGTTCCACGGGGCGCAGACGCTGCGCCAGCTACTGGCGGCGGGCAAGGGGAAGGTGCCCGGCGTACGGGTGCGGGACTGGCCTGCCGCGCCGGTCCGTGGGATCACCGAGGGGTTCTACGGGCAGCCCTGGACGAAGGAGCAGCGGCTCGCGCAGTTGGAGTTCATGGGCCGTACCAAGCAGAACCGACTGCTGCTGGCGCCCGGTGACGACCCGTACCGGACCACGGAGTGGCGCGCGGAGTACCCGCAGGCGCAGCAGGACGAGTTCCGGGAGCTGGCCGAGCGGGCCCGCGCCAACCGGGTCGTCCTGGCCTGGGCCGTATCGCCCGGGCAGTCGATGTGCCTGGCCTCGGCAGCGGACCGGGCGGCGCTGGCGCACAAACTGGACGCCATGTGGGAGCTCGGCTTCCGGGCGTTCCAGGTGCAGTTCCAGGACGTCAGCTATTCGGAGTGGGGCTGCCGGGCCGACCGGGTCCGGTACGGGACGGGCCCGGCGGCGGCCGCGAAGGCCCATGCGGAGGTCGCGGGGGAACTCGCCGCGCACCTGGCCGCCCGGCACCCGGGCGCCGCCCCGCTGTCCCTGCTGCCGACCGAGTACCACCAGAACGGCGCGACGAAGTACCGCACCGCCCTGGCCGACCGGCTCGACGAGCGGGTGGAGGTCGCCTGGACCGGCGTGGGCGTCGTGCCGCGCACGATCACCGGCAAGGAACTGGCCGGGGCGCGCAGCGCCTTCGGCCAGCACCCGCTGATCACCATGGACAACTACCCGGTCAACGACTGGGACCCGGGCCGGATCTTCCTCGGCCCGTACACCGGGCGCGAGCCGGCGGTCGCGGGCGGCTCGGCCGGGCTGCTGGCCAACGCCATGCAGCAGGCCTCGCTGTCCCGGATCCCGCTGTTCACGGCCGCGGACTTCGCCTGGAACCCCGGCGGCTACCGGGCCGGTGACTCCTGGGCGGCGGCCGTCGCCCAACTGGCGGGGCCCGACCCGGCGGCCCGTACCGCCATGGCCGCGCTGGCCGGCAACACGGCCTCGTCGGCCCTGGCCCTGCCCGAGTCGGCGTACCTGCGCCCGCTGGTGGACGAGTTCTGGCAGGCCCGCGCCGCGGGCGACGCGGCGGCCGGGGAGCGACTGCGGGCGGCGTTCACCGCCATGCGGGAGGCCCCCGACCGGCTGCCCGCCCTGGCCGGTGAGGCGGGGCCCTGGCTGGCGCGGCTGTCGGCGTACGGGACGGCGGGCGAGCTGGCGGTGGACCTGCTGCGCGCCCAGGCCCGCGGCGACGGGGCGGCGGCCTGGCGGACCTCGCAGACGCTGGCGGAGGCCCGCCGGAAGCTGGCCGAGCCGGACGCCGCCGGGCGCGTCGACAAGTCCGTGCTCGACGCCTTCCTGGCCAAGGCGGTCGCGGAGGCGGACGCCTGGACGGGCGCGGCCCGGCAGACGGGCACGGTGTCGCAGGAGCCGGGCGCCTGGACGGTCCGGCTGGACGCGGCGCGACCGGTGACGGCGGTCACGGTCATGACGAACCCGTTGTCGGAGGGCACGCGGGGCGCGGCCGTGGAGGTGCACGTGCCGGGCGAGGGCTGGCGCAAGGTGGCCCAGGCGGCCGCCTCGGGCTGGACCCAGGCGGACGCCGGCGGGGTCGCCGCGGACGCGGTCCGGCTCTCGTGGGCCGGCGAGGACCCGGTGGTGCACCGGGTGGTGCCGTGGCTGGCGGACGGCCCGGAGGCGTCGTTCGCGCTGCCGGAGTCGGTGGACGTGGAGATCGGCGGGGCCGCGCAGACGGTCACCGCGGAGGTGTCGGCGCTGCGGCCCGGCGAGGTGCGGGGGCCGCTGACGGCCACGCCGCCGCCGGGGGTCGCCGTGAAGCTGCCGGCCGAGGTGAAGGCTCCGCGCGGCACCCGGGTGCAGGTGCCGGTGGCGGTCACCGTCCCGGCGGCCACGGCTGCGGGCAGCTACCGGGTGCCGGTGGTGTTCGCGGGGCAGACCCGGGTGCTGACGGTGCGCGCCGTCCCGAAGACGGGCGGCCCCGACCTGTTCCGCGGGGCGAAGGCCTCGTCGTCGGGGGACGAGACACCGGCGTTCCCGGCCTCGGCGGTGGTCGACGGCAACGCCGCGACGCGCTGGTCGTCCCCGGCGGCGGACGGCGTGTGGTGGCAGGCGGAGCTCGCGTCCCCGGCCCGGATCGGGCTGTTGGTGCTGCACTGGCAGGACGCGTACCCGTCGGCGTACCGCGTGGAGACCTCGGTGGACGGGTCGTCCTGGCACCGGGCGGCGACCGTGACGGGCTCCCGCGGCGGCCAGGAATCCGTCCGGCTTGACCCGGCGGACGCCCGGTTCGTGCGGGTCACCTGCGAGAAGCGCGCGACGAAGTACGGCTGCAGCCTGTTCTCGGCGGAGGCGTACGCCGTCGTCCGCTGACCGGCCGCCACGACCGGATCCGGGCGTTTCGGCCGGATCCGGTCTGGTCCGGGCGCCGGCCGGACGGCCAGAGGACCTCGCCGCGGTCCGTCGCCCGGCTGATCGGGGAGCTCCACGCCGCGGCGACCGGCTGACCGACGCGCGCTCCCGCCGCCCGGGCGGCCGGGCGCACGGCCGCGGCGTGCGGCTGCGGGTCGGACTGCGACTGAGGGTGCGGGTCGGAATGCGACAGCGGCTGCGGCTGCGGGCACGGGCGCGACGCAGGGCCCCGGCGACCTGCCGGGGCCCTCGCTCGTGCCGGAGCCGCCGTGTCAGGAGACGGCGGCGGCTGCTCCGATCCGGTCCAGGTCGTCGTCCGCACCGTACGGCTGGAGGTACGGCATCCAGCGGGGATCCCGGTGCCCGGTCCCGATGATCCGCCATGCGAGGCCCGACGGCGGGGCCGGCTGGTGGCGCAGCCGCCAGCCCAGGTCGACCAGGTGCCGGTCGGCCTTGACGTGGTTGCACCGCCGGCATGCGGCGACCACGTTGTCCCACACGTGCTGCCCGCCCCGGCTGCGCGGGATGACGTGGTCGACGCTCGTGGCGACACCGCCGCAGTACATGCAGCGGCCGCCGTCACGGGCGAAGAGCGCGCGACGGGTGAGTGGAACGGGCCCCCGGTAGGGGACCCGCACGAAACGCTTGAGGCGTACCACGCTGGGAGCGGGGACGGCCCGGGTCGCGCTGTGCAGAAAGGCGCCGGATTCCTCCAGGGAGACTGCCTTGTTCTCCAGGACGAGGACGAGCGCGCGGCGGAGCGGTACGACGCCGAGCGGCTCGTACGACGCATTGAGGACCAGGACGTGCGGCACGGACTGCCTCCTTGTACGCCGGCGGCGCGTGGCTCGCGCCGGGACGATCTGCTCTCCAGTCTCTCCTTACGGCTGGTCGAAGCGCCACCACGCGCCCGTAACGGGTCGGAGGTGTTTTCAACCACACTTCCTTCATCCCCAGGTGAGTCTGGTCTCTCCCTCGAACAAGGCAACAGGGTCACCGGAACGGCCCCGTTAGTGTGGAAGGCCTGCCCGGCACACCCCTTTCACGGGCAGACCGCTACACCTGGAGGTTCCCGCCGTGCCCTGGCCCGCCGCCCTGTTGCCCCTGGCAGCCGACTCCCCGGACCCCGCCGCATCGGTGAAGGAGGCCCACGAGAGCGTCACGAACGCGGCCAGCTTCATCGAGGAGAACTGGGCCGGATGGCTGTACCTGGGCCTCAAGATCCTGCTGATCGTGGTGATCGCGGCCGCACTGCGCTCCGTGGTCCGCAAGTCGCTGACCAAGCTCATAACCCGCATGAACCGGGGCGCCGAGGCCGTCGAGGGCACCGCCCTGGGCGGACTCCTCGTCAATGCCGAGCGGCGCAGGCAGCGCTCCGAGGCGATCGGCTCGGTGCTGCGCTCGGTGGCCTCGTTCCTGATCCTCGGCACGGCGAGCCTGATGGTGCTGGGCGCCCTGGACATCAACCTGGGCCCGCTCCTCGCGAGCGCGGGTGTGGCCGGTGTGGCGATCGGTTTCGGTGCCCGGAACCTGGTGACGGACTTCCTGTCCGGCGTGTTCATGATCCTCGAGGACCAGTACGGCGTCGGCGACAAGATCGACGCGGGGGTGGCCTCCGGCGAGGTCGTCGAGGTCGGCCTGCGGGTCACCAAGCTGCGCGGCGACAACGGTGAGATCTGGTACGTCCGCAACGGCGAGATCAAGCGGATCGGCAACCTCAGCCAGGGCTGGGCGACTGCGGGCGTGGACATCCAGGTCAAGACCACGGAGAGCCTGCCCCGGATCCGCGAGGTGATCGGGACCATCGCCGACGGGATGGCCAAGGAGACGCCGTGGGACGAGCGGCTGTGGGGCCCGGTCGAGGTGCTGGGCCTGCAGGAGGTCCTGTTGGCCTCCATGACGGTGCGGGTGTCGGCGAAGACGATGCCGGGCCAGCAGTTCGCCGTCGAGCGCGAGCTCCGCTGGCGGATCAAGGAGGCCTTCGACGGGGCGGGCATCGGGATCGTCGGCGGGCTGCCGGCCGCGGAAGAGGAGGAGGCCCCGGCGGACCCGTCGGCCACCGTGGCCGCGCCGTCCGCCCTGGCCAACCCGGCTTCCCCGCAGGCCCAGGCCGCAGCCCCGATCCCGGCGCCGGCCGCGGCCGGCTCCCCGCGGATCACGAAGTAGCCGCCGCGCGCCGAGCGCACGGAACGGGAGAACTGCCCCCGCAGGCCACCGCCTGCGGGGGCAGTTCTCATGCGTCCCCGGGACAGGTTTTCGAGGGGCCCGGCGGATCCCCGAAAGACCCCGGCGGGCCCCGTCGAGTCCCGTTGACAGGCCTCGAGAACCGATAGGAAACTTGCCTGACAGTCTTCGGACGAGAGCGAGAGCCCGTGACCGGCCCGACCTCCCGCACCCCTCCCGGACGGCCCCCCGGCCCGGGTTCCGGCCCGTCCGCCCCCGGAACGCCCGCCCTGCTGCGCGCCATGAACGACCGCGCCGCGCTCGACCTGCTGCTGGCCCACGGCCCCCTGTCCCGCACCCGGCTCGGCGAGCTCACCGGCCTCTCCAAGCCCACCGCCTCCCAGCTGCTGGCCCGCCTGGAGGCAGCCGGGCTGGTCGTGGCGGGCGGCACCACCGCCGGCCGCCCCGGCCCCGGAGCCCGGCTTTACTCGGTCGATCCGCAGGCCGCGCGCGTCGCCGGAGCGGACGTCACCCCGGGCCGGATCGTCGCGGCCGTCGCCGACCTCACCGGCGAGGTGATCGGCAGCCACGAGCTCGCGTACACCGGGGACGCCGGGCCGGACGGGGACGCCGGGCCGGACGGGGACGCCCGGGCCGCGGACCGGCTCACCCTGGCCCTGGACGGGGCCGTCCGCGCCGCCGGACTCCGTCTTCCCGACCTCCACGGCGCGGTCGTCGCCACCCCGGGATCCTTCGACCCGCGCACCGGAGTGCTCCGCTACGCCGGCCACCTCCCGCGCGGCTGGCACTCCCCCACCCTCCTGGAGGAGCTGGCGGCGGCCCTGCCGATGCCGGTCGCGTACGAGAACGACGTCAACCTCGCCGCGATCGCCGAGCAGCGGCTCGGCGCGGCCCGCGGCCACGAGGACTTCGTCCTGCTGTGGAACGAGGAGGGCCTCGGCGCGGCCCTGGTGCTCGGCGGCCGGCTGCACCGCGGCTGGACCGGCGGCGCGGGCGAGGTCGGGTTCCTGCCCGTGGCCGGCCATCCGCTGGTCCGGCAGGTCACCCGGGTCGACTCCGGCGGCTACCAGGCGCTGGCCGGGGCGCTGGCGGTGCCGGAACTGGCGGCCGAGCTGGGCATCGCCGTGCCGCCCGCGGGCCCGGCCGGGCGGGTCCCGTCCCACCCCGGGCCGGGCCCCGGGGCGACGGTCGGCCCGGCGGTGGCGCTGCTCCGGCAGGCCGCCGCGCACCCCGGGGGCGTGCAGCTGCGGCTGCTCCGGCGGTACGCCACCGCCCTGGCGACGGGACTCGCCTCGCTGGTGGCCGTGGTGGACCCGGAGGTCGTGGTCCTCTCCGGCGCGGTGAACGACGCCGGCGGCGACGTCCTGCGCGAACTGGTCGCCGCCGAACTCGACGACCTCGCCCCCTCCCGGCCCCGCCTGGTGTCCGGGACCGTACGCGAACGGCCCGTGCTGCGCGGTGCGCTGGAGAGCGCCCTCGCCACCGCCCGCGACGAGGTGTTCGACACCTCCCGCCGCTGACCCCCTCCCCTGCGCCCCGGCCGGGGCGTCCATCCGCAGGCGTCACCCGACCCCCGACCGAAAGGCTGGCGACCGTGACCATGAAACTCGCAGTGGTGGGCGGCGGTTCCACCTACACCCCCGAACTGATCGACGGGTTCGCCCGGCTGCGCGACACCCTGCCGATCGGCGAGCTGGTGCTGATCGACCCCGCCGCCGAGCGACTCGGACTCGTCGGGGCGCTGGCCCGGCGGATCTTCGCCCGGCAGGGCCACCCCGCCACGGTCACCACCACCGGCGACCTCGACGCGGGGGTCGACGGAGCCGACGCCGTCCTGCTCCAGCTGCGCGTCGGCGGGCAGACGGCCCGGCTGGGCGACGAGACCTGGCCGCTGGAGTGCGGCTGCATCGGGCAGGAGACCACCGGTGCCGGCGGGCTCGCCAAGGCGCTGCGCACGGTCCCGGTGGTCCTGGACATCGCCGAGCGGGTCCGGCGGACCAACCCCGCCGCCTGGATCATCGACTTCACCAACCCGGTCGGGATCGTCACCCGGGCCCTGCTGCGGGCCGGGCACAAGGCGGTCGGGTTGTGCAACGTGGCCATCGGGCTGCAGCGGAAGTTCGCGGCCCTGCTGGGCCTGGCCCCGGGCGAGCTCCACCTGGACCACGTCGGCCTCAACCACCTCACGTGGGAGCTGGGCGTGCGCCGGGGCGGCCCGGCCGGCGAGGACCTGCTCCCGGAGCTGCTCGCCGCCCACGGGGAGACCGTGGCCGCCGAGCTGCGGCTGCCGCACGCGGTGCTGGACCGGCTCGGCGCGGTGCCCTCGTACTACCTGCGCTACTTCTACGCGCACGACGAGGTGGTGCGGGAGCTGGGCGAGAAGCCGTCGCGGGCCGCCGAGGTGGCCGCCATGGAGCGGGAGCTGCTCGCCCTGTACGCGGACCCGGCGCTGGACGAGAAGCCGGCCCTGCTGGCCCGGCGCGGCGGGGCCTTCTACTCGGAGGCGGCCGTGGACCTGGCGGCGGTGCTGCTCGGCGACGGAGCCGGCGGCGGCGCCGCGGGGGCGGCCTCCGTGCAGGTGGTCAACACGCCCAACAACGGGACGCTGCCCTTCCTGCCGGACGACGCGGTGGTCGAGGTCCCGGCCCGCGTCGACCGGTCCGGGCCGGTGCCGCTGGCCGTGCCCCGGCTGGACCCGCTGTACGCCGGACTGATCGGGCACGTCACGGCGTACGAGGACCTGGCACTGGACGCGGCCCTGCGCGGGGGCCGGGAGCGGGTGTTCCGGGCGCTGCTCGCGCACCCGCTGGTCGGCCAGTTCGACCGGGCCGAGGGGCTGACGGACCGGCTCCTCGCGCACAACAAGGAGTACCTGCCGTGGGCGTGAGCCGACCGCCCGCGGCGGAGCGGCCCGCGGTCCTCGCCCTCGACGCGGGCAACAGCAAGACGGACGCGGCCCTGGTCGGCGCGGACGGCCGCGTGCTCGGCACCGGGCGGGCCGGCGGCTTCCAGCCGCAGCGCACCGGGATCGGCGCGGCCGTGGACGTACTGGAGCAGGCCGTCGCGCAGGCAGTCGCACGGGCCGTCGCGCAGGCCTCCACGCAGGCCTCCACGCGGACCGGCGCGCCGGCCGCGGCGGTCGGGCTCCCGTACGCCGACCTCGTCTCGGCCTGCCTGGCCGGCGCCGACTTCCCGGTGGAGGAGCAGCAGCTCGCCGACGCGATCGCGGCCCGCGGCTGGGGCGCGGCCACCCTGGTCCGCAACGACACCTTCGCGCTGCTGCGGGCCGGGCTGCCGGGGGCGGAGCCGCCGTGCGGGGTGGCGGTGGTGTGCGGGGCGGGCATCAACTGCGCGGGGGTGCTGCCCGACGGGCGCACCGCCCGGTTCCCGTCGGTCGGCCCGATCTCCGGCGACTGGGGCGGCGGGGGCGGCCTGGCGCGGGAGGCCCTGTGGTGGGCGGCGCGGGCCGAGGACGGCCGCGGCGGTCCGACCGCCCTGGCGGCGGCGCTGCCGGGGCACTTCGGGCTCGGCTCCATGGCCGCCCTGGTCGAGGCGCTGCACCTGGGGCAGCTCGCGCAGCGGCGGATCCACGAGCTGGTGCCGGTGCTGTTCGCGGTGGCCGCGGCCGGCGACCGGGTGGCCTCGGCGCTCGTGGAGCGGCAGGCGGAGGAGGTGGTCACCCTGGCAACGGTCGCGCTGGCCCGGCTGGACCTGCTCGCGCAGGAGGCTCCGGTGCTGCTCGGCGGGGGTGTCCTCACCGCCGGACACCCGCAGCTCGACGGGCGGATCAGGGCGGGGCTGGCCGAGCGGGCGCCGCTGGCCCGGGTGTCGGTGGTCGCGGCCCCGCCGGTGCTGGGAGCCGCCCTGCTGGGGCTGGACGCGGTGGCGGCGCCGCCCGCGGCCCACGCGCAACTGCGTGCCCATTTCGGGTGAACCTCCCCGCGGCGGCCCCGCGTCTGGAACCGTGACGGGCGGGCAGACGTATGGACGGTGAAGGGGTGGCGGGGGAGCCGGGGGCGCGTAGGGGGGCGCGCGCAAGGGGCGGAAGGCGCGGGACGGGGCACCGGGTGCTGTGATCCACCGCCCTTCCGGCCATACTGCTGCGAAGCATTTCTGGACAAGGGGCAGCACCGAGGGGGAGGTCAGGGTGGCCATCACAGCACGCGCTCATGCGCCCGGCGGCGCCGCGGGACCACCCGCGGCACCCCCGGAGGGCGCTGCACGGCCCGGTACGGCCTGGGCCGAGGGCGTGGAGCGGCTGCGCGCCGCCGCCACGACCGAGCCAGGCCGGCTGCGCACCATCGGGGCCGTACTGGCGGCGCTGGTGCTGCTGTTCGGCGTGGTGACGGTGTGGGAGGTCTCCGACCGGGTCGCCGCGGCGGAGGACGTGGTGGGCCGCAGCCAGCCGCTGAGCGCGGACGCGGCGAGCATCTACCGTTCGCTGGCGGACGCCGACACGGCGTCGTCCAGCGGCTTCCTGGCCGGGGCGGACGAGCCGCGCGAGGTCCGGGGGCGGTACGAGAAGGACATCGCCAACGCCTCCCGGCTGCTGGTGAGCGCGGCCGCGAACACCACGGCGGACGAGGACTCCCGCAAGCAGATCGCCCTGCTCGGCGAGCAGCTGCCCCGCTACACCGGGCTCATAGAGCAGGCGCGGGCCACCAACAAGCAGGGGCTGCCGCTCGGCGGCGCCTACCTGCGCCACGCCAACGAGCAGATGAGCACCCAGCTCCTGCCCGCCGCGCAGCGGCTGTACGAGGCGGAGACGGGCCGGCTCCACCGGGACCACGACGAGGCCCGGGCGCTGCCGCTGGCCTCGCTGGGCACCGGGCTGCTCGCGCTGGCCGCGCTGGTGTGGGCGCAGCACCGCACCTACCGGCGTACGAACCGGGTCTTCAACCACGGCCTCGTCGCGGCGACCGCCGCCTCGCTGGTGGTGCTGCTGTGGCTGGTCGTGGGGCACGGGCTGGCGCGGTCGGCGCTGACCGAGGCGCGCACGGACGGCCAGGAGTCCCTGAAGGTGCTCAACGACGCGCGGATCGCGGCGCTCCAGGCCCGCGCGAACGAGAACCTGACGCTGATCGCTCGGGGCGCCGTCCTGGCCGAGGACAAGAAGTCCGACAAGTACGACGTGGACTTCGCGGCCGACATGAAGGACCTGGACGCCGGTCTGGCGAAGGCCCTGCGGCTCGCCGACGACGCCCCGGGCCGGGAGCCGGTCACGGCCGCGACGGACGCCGTCCGGCAGTGGAAGCAGCGGCACGCGGCCGCGCGGGAGACGGACCTGCGGGGCGACTACCAGGACGCGCTGCCCCAGGTCATCGGGGACAAGGACCACAAGGACAGCAGCGGGGCCTCGTTCGACCGGGTGGACGCCTCCCTGGAGCGGGCCCTCACCCACGAACAGCAGGAGTTCAGCCTGGCGGCCCGGGACGGCCTCGGCGCGCTGGGCGGTCTGATGGCGGGTTCGGCGGCCCTGGCCGTCGTCGGCGCCAGCGCGGCCCTGCTCGGCATAGGGCGCCGGCTTTCGGAGTACAGGTGACAGCGATGCGGATACGCGTGGGCGGGGACGGAAGCGGGGACGGGCGGGGCGCTGCCGGAGCCGGCGGCGGCCCGGCCGCCGGGCGTGCCCGCACGTCCGGGGTGCGCCGTCTGGCGCGCCGGCTGCGCGGCTGGGGCGGCGTCAGCGCGATGGCCGCCGCCTGCGCGGTGACGGCGGCGACCGTACTGCTGCCGCTGGCCCAGGCCTCCCCGGACGGCGGCCGCCCGGCCGTGGTCCACCCGCTGCCGGACGCGGTGCCGGCCGCCCCGCAGACGCCCTGGACGCTCACCGACACCTGCCCGGACCCGGAGGCCAGCCTCCGCCCGTCCGGTGGGGACGGGCCCACGATCGAGCGGATCCGCAAGGCGGGCAAGCTCGTCGCGGGCGTCGACCAGAACAGCTTCAAGTGGGGGTACCGCAACCCGGTCGACGGCCGTCTCGACGGCTTCGACATCGCCCTGGTCAAGGCCATCGCCAAGGACATCCTGGGCGACGAGGACGCCGTCATCTACCGGGCCATCCCCACCAGCCAGCGCATCCCCGCGCTGCAGGACGGCCGCGTCGACGTCGTGGTCCGCACCATGACCATCAACTGCAAGCGGCTGGAGGACGTCGCCTTCTCGACCGCCTACTTCGAGGCCGGGCAGCAGGTGCTGGCCCCCAAGGGCTCGCCGATCACCGGATACAACACCTCGCTGAAGGGCCGCAGGATCTGCACGGCCGCGGGCTCCACCGCCGAGGCCGCCCTGAAGGGCCAGTCCTACGGTTCGGTGCCGGTCATCGTGCCCAACCAGCTGGACTGCCTGGTCCGGCTCCAGCTGGGCGAGGTGGACGGCATCATCACCGACAACGCGCTGGCGGCCGGCCAGGCCGCGCAGGACCCGTCGGTGCGGCTGGTCGGCTCCCCGTTCACCAAGGAGTTCTACGGGGTGGCCATGAACAAGGAGGCCACCGACCTGGTGCGGCGGGTCAACAAGGTGCTGGAGGGCTACCGCGCCGGCGGTGACGGCAGCCCCTGGATGCAGGCCTACACCACCCACCTCAAGCCCGTGCTGCCCGGTGTGGCCGGGCCGCCCGCGCCCAAGTACCGGGACTGAGGCCGGTGGCACACGGGAAACCCGACGGCTGGAACGCGGAGGCAGGTCAGGTGGAGACTGGTTCGGCCGTGATGAACCGGGACGACGTCGACCGCGCCCTGGCCCGGCTCGGCGCGGAGCACGAGGCCGTGGAGACCTCGCTGCTCGCCCTCCAGGACCATGCCGGGCGCCGGCTGCTGGAGGGCGCCGACCTGACGGGGGTCACCAAGGAGCGGTGGGCGGCCGCGGACGCCGCGATCACCCGGCTGTGGACGTACTTCGACGCCTACAGCGGGGCGCTGCACGCCGCCCGCGCGATCCGGGAGCGGCGCCGCTGGCCCGCCCGCGAGGAGCTGGTCGAGCTGACCGAGCGGCTGCGCGGGCCCGGCGTGCTGATCGCCGGGGCCGCGGCGGAGGGCGCGGCAATGGCGGAACGGCTCTCGCTCGCCGAGCTGGTGGCCCGGATGAACGAGCTGTACGCGCGCTCGCTGGACGTGGTGGTGGCCGCCGACGCGGTGTGGTCGGCGCTGCCCGCCCGGATCGACCTGCTCTCCGCGGAGCTGCGCCGCACCCGCTCCCTCGCCCACTCGGTGGGGGTCCGCCCGGGCGAACACCCCTCGGGCGACGACCTGGAGGCCATCACCGCCGAGCTGACCGGGCTCCGCGCCCTCGTCATCGCCGACCCGCTGGCGTTCTGGCAGCCGGCGGCGGGCAGCTCCGCGCCCGGCGGCGGCCGCCCGGACACCACCCGCTACGACCGGGCCGCGCTCGCGCTGGAGGACGTACGCCGGGAGATCGAGGCGGTGCTGTCCGTCCGGCAGGACGCCGAGCAGCGGCTGATCAGCCTGCGGGACGTGCTCTCGCGGGCCGACCGCACCCTCGCGGAAGCCCGCACGGCCCGGACCGAGGTCCTCGCGAAGATCGCGGCGTCGGAGGTCCCGGTGGTGGGCGGGCCGCCGACCGCGCTCCAGGAGCAGCTGGCGCTCGCCTCCGACCACCGGCGCAACGCCCGCTGGCACCGGCTCTCGCCGCTGCTGGACGCGCTGGAGGAGCGGGCCGAGGAGGAACTGCAGCGGGCCCGCGACTCGTTGACCGCGGTGACGGCACCGCTGGCGGTACGGGCCGAGCTGCGCGGGCGGCTGGACGCGTACCGGGCGAAGGTGGCCCGGCTCGGTCTGGCCGAGGACCCGCTGCTGATCGAGCGGTACGACACGGCCCGACGGATGCTGTGGAGTGCCCCGTGCGACCTGCGGGCCGCCGAACAGGCCGTGCTGCGCTACCAGCAGGCGGCCGCGGAATCACTGGCACCGCAGCAGGACCGGCCCGCCGGGCCGGATGAGGAGGACGCATGAGCCTGGCCGGAACCGCGTGCGGGCGCCCCGGATGCCCGGGGTCGTACGAGGACATGGGCGGCGGCGGGCTGTACTGCGACACCTGCGGGCTGGCGCCCGTCGGTGCCGTCACGGCGGGCGCGGAGGACCTGGTGTCGCCGCCGACGGGGATGACGAGCCCGGCGCGCCACGCCGACCCGCGGGGCTCGCAGGGCTCGGGCCGGCCGGGGTCCGCGCCGAACTCGTCCTCGGCGCGCTCCTCCCGCTCCTCGGGGTCCGGGCGCTCCTCCCGCTCGTCGCGGTCGTCGCGTTCCTCGTCCTCGCGGCGCTCGGTGTCGGGCCGGCTGCCGTGTGTCGCGTCCACCCGCTCGGTGTCGGTGCGCAGTTCGGGCTCGTCGGCCGGCTCCTCGGGCCGCAGCAGGCTCGGGGCCGGGCTGGTGAACGTACCGGAGGTGCCGCGCCCGGACCCGTCGACGGCAGTGCTGGAGAATCCGGAGGTGCCGGAGCGCAAGCGGTTCTGCTCGCGCTCGGACTGCGGGGCTCCCGTGGGGCGGGCCCGCGGGGACCGGCCCGGCCGGACCGAGGGGTTCTGCACCAAGTGCGGGCACCCGTACTCCTTCGTCCCCAAGCTCCGGCGGGGGGACGTGGTGCACGGCCAGTACGAGGTCGCGGGCTGCCTCGCGCACGGCGGCCTCGGCTGGGTGTACCTGGCTGTGGACCGGGCCGTCGCCGACCGGTGGGTGGTCCTCAAGGGCCTGCTGGACACCGGGGACCAGGACGCGATGGCCGCCGCCATATCGGAGCGGCGCTTCCTCGCCGAGATCGAGCACTCCAACATCGTGCGGATCTACAACTTCGTGGAGCACCTGGACCAGCGGACCGGTTCGCTGGACGGGTACATCGTCATGGAGTACGTCGGCGGCAAGTCCCTGAAGGAGATCGCGAACGAGCGGCGCCGGCCCGACGGCCGCCGCGACCCGCTGCCGGTCGAGCAGGCCTGCGCGTACGGCATCGAGGCGCTGGAGGCCCTCGGGCACCTGCACAGCCGCAACCTCCTGTACTGCGACTTCAAGGTCGACAACGCGATCCAGCAGCAGGACCAGCTGAAGCTGATCGACATGGGCGCGGTCCGCCGCATGGACGACGACCAGTCGGCCATCTACGGCACGGTCGGCTACCAGGCGCCGGAGGTGGCCGAGCTGGGCCCGTCCGTCGCCTCCGACCTGTACACGGTGGCGCGCACGCTGGCCGTCCTCACCTTCGACTTCCAGGGCTACACGACCGTCTTCGCGGACTCGCTGCCGGACCCCGAGCACATCGAGGTGTTCCAGCGCTACGAGTCCTTCTACCGGCTGCTGGTACGGGCCACCGACCCGGACCCGGACCGGCGGTTCTCCTCCGCACAGGAGATGGCGGACCAGCTGACGGGCGTGCTCCGCGAGGTCGTCGCCCTCCAGACGGGCTCGCCGCGGCCGCAGCTGTCCACGCTGTTCGGGCCCGAGACCCGGGTCCCGGACACCCGGCTGTTCGCGGACCCGGCCGCGGCGGAGGTGTCCCGGCTGGGCGTCCGGGAGGCGGCGGGGCGGGGGGCCGCCGGAACCGGCTGGTCCGCACTGCTCGGCAGAGCGGGTCGAGCGGGCCGGGCCGGTCGCGGCGCCGGCACTGGGTCCGGCTCCGGCTCCGCAGCCGCCCCGGCGGTGGCGGAGGCCGCCGCTGCCGCTGCCGTGGTGCTCACGGGGACTCCCGCCGGCACCGGATCCGCCGGTGCCGCCGCGCCGCTGGGCTCCGCGGCCACCCGCCGGCACCGCCGGGGCGGAGCCGCCGCGTCCGTGCCCGCTCCTCGGCCGGCCCCGGCCCCTGCCCCCGCTCCGGCCCCGGAGCCGGAGCCGCCGGTGCGCACGCGGCTGGCGCCGCTCGACGCCCGCGACACGGCGCTGGCCCTGCCGGTGCCGCTGGTCGACCCTGGGGACCCCAACGCCGGGTTCCTGGCCGGGCTGCTCGCGTCCGCGCCGGCCGACCTGCTGACCGCCCTGGGCGCGGCACCCGCCGACTCGGCCGAACTACGGCTTCGGGAGCTTCGGTCGCACCTGGAGCTGGGCGAACTGGACGCGGCGGGAACCGTCCTGACGGACCTGGAGGCCCGCCACCCGGAGGACTGGCGGGTGGTGTGGGCCCGCGGCATCGCCTCGCTCGCCGCCGGTGACGACGCGATCGCCGCCCTGTCCTTCGACGCGATCTACGACGCCTTCCCCGGCGAACCCGCGCCGAAGCTGGCGCTCGGCCTGTGCGCCGAGGTCCTGGGGCAGCTGGACAACGCCGCCGAGTACTACCGGCTCGTGTGGATCACCGACCCGGGGTTCGTGAGCGCGGCCTTCGGCCTGGCCCGGGTCCAACTGGCCGCCGGCGACCGGACCGCGGCGGTGCGCACGCTGGAGTCCGTGCCGGAGTCGTCCATCCACTACACGGCCGCACGGGTGGCAGCGGTACGGGCACGTCTGCGCGACCGTTCTCCCCAAGAGGCCCTGCTGCCTGACCTGACGGCAGCTGCCGTGCAGGTGGAGGCACTTGAGCGGCTCGGCCTCGACGCGGTCCGCCACGAAAGGCTGTCGACGGAGGTTCTGGGCTCGGCCCTGGACTGGGTACTGTCGGGTAGTCGGGGCAGTGACCCCGGCCGTACCACGCTGCTCGGCAGTCAACTGGACGAGCAGGGCCTGCGCTTCGGCCTGGAGCGCTCGTACCGCGTTCTCGCGCGGCTGGCGCAGCGGGGCGAGGACAGGATCGAACTGGTGGAGCGGGCCAACCGCCTCCGCCCCCGGACGTGGGTGTGATTGATGTCGATGCATCGGCTGTCTGGCTGCCCCAGCTGCGCGGAGCCCCTGGAGGAGGGGGACCGTTTCTGCGGTGTCTGCGGCTCCCCCGTCAGCGCGTTCCCGCCCCCCCTTCCCCCGGACCAGCCGACGCTCGCGCTCCCGGCGCCGGCGCCGCCCGCCGGTTCTGCCGGAGCCGTCGCAGGCCAGTGGCACCCGGCCCAGGCCCCGGTCCCGCCCCCCGCGGCCGGACCTGCCGCGGCGCCCGCCGCGATGCCGGCTCCCGCCCCGTCCGGAGCTTCCGGAACGTCCGGGTCGGCCGCGGAGGTGCCGGCTCCTGCCGCGGCACCCGGCCTCCCGGCCGACGGGTATCCGCTCGCGAGCCCCGAGCCCGGGGGGAGCGGGCCCGCGGCCCCGGCCGCCTGGTCCGCTCCGGCGGGGCGGCCCGCGCAGGGCGCGGTGTTCGGCGTCGAGACCCGCCACGACCGGCCCGGCGGCGGTGCGCCGTCCTGGGATGCGGAGGAGTCCCCGTACGGCGGTCGACCCGCCGGCCGGGACGGCCGGTACGCCGGATCCGCCGCGGCCGGCCACGAGCCGCGGCAGCCGGCCACCCCCGGCGGGCACGAAGACCCGTACGCGGCGGCCCCGACGACGCCGGAGCCCGAGTACGCCGGTCCGGCGCCCGGCCAGGAGAACCCGTACGGCGCGCCCGCTGCGGCGGCCGCGCCCCCCCATGGAAACGGCCCCGTCGTGTACGACGCCCCGTACGGCCCGAGCTCCCCCCATGGGGCCGACGTCCCCCCGGCGAGCGGCGAGCCTCCGCACGGCTCCGGCCCCGCCGCGTACGAGTCCCCGTACGGCGCGGGCGCCCCGCAGGGGGCCGGTGGGAAGACGTGCGTGGCCTGCCGGGCCGGGCGGGTCGACACCGACGGGTACTGCGAGCACTGCGGGCACGCCCAGCCCCGGGAGCGCGACCACGTCGAGGAGGCGCTCGGCAGTGTGGCCGCCGTCAGCGACCGCGGGCTGCGCCACCACCGCAACGAGGACTCGTTCGCGGTGGCGGCCACCGCCCTGCCCGACGGCTCCACCGCCACCGTGGCCATCGTCTGCGACGGCGTCTCCTCGGCCAGCCGCCCCGACGAGGCGTCGGCCGCCGCGGCCGCCGCGGCCAACGAGACCCTGCTGGACGCGCTTCCCCGCGGCACCCACCCCCAGGAGGCCATGCACGACGCCATCCTGGCCGCGGCGGCCGCGGTGACCGCCCTGGCCCCGGAGGTCCCGGGCGCCCAGAACGCCCCCGCCTGCACGCTGGTCGGCGCCGTCGTCTGCGGCGGCCTGCTGACCGTCGGCTGGGTCGGCGACAGCCGCGCCTACTGGGTGCCGGACGACCGCAACGCCCTCCCGCGCCGGCTGACCGAGGACGACTCCTGGGCCGCCCAGATGGTCGCGGCGGGCCTGATGGGCGAGGCCGAGGCGTACGCCGACGTCCGCGCGCACGCCATCACCGGCTGGCTCGGGGCCGACGCCTACGACCTGGAGCCGCACACGGCCTCCTTCAAGCCGGACCACCCGGGCGTCGTGGTCGTCTGCACGGACGGCCTGTGGAACTACGCCGAGTCGGCGCTGGAGATGGCCCGGGTCCTGCCCGGCGACGCCGCGCTCCGGCCGCTGCACAGCGCGCAGGTCCTGGTGGGCCATGCCCTCGACGGCGGCGGCCACGACAACGTGACCGTGGCCGTGGTGCCGTTCGCGACGCCGCCCGGCGGCGAGCCGGAGGCCGCCCAGGACGGCACCGGCCGCACGGCCCCGGCCCTGGGCGCGGACACCGACGCACGCACCGAAGCGGAACCCGAAGCGGAAGCGCAGGCGGCCCGCCCGCAGGCCTGACCGACCTGCCGGACCCGACCGGACCCGCCGGATCAGACCGGACCTGCCGGATCTGACCGGACCCGCCGGGTCAGCCGGGCCGGCCCGGACCCGACCGGTCCGGAGCCGCCCCGTTCCCCGACACCCCTGCTCTAGGAGTCCCCCCGATGGCGAACTTCGCCAAGCCGAGCGCCCCGCGCTTCAGCGTGGAGGTGTACCAGAACGAGTTCCTCCCCGAGGGCGGGCGCGAGGTCCACGCCATCGTCACGGTGACCTCCACCGGCGGCGCCACCGCCACCCGTGCGGCGGTCGCCCGCGGCCCGGCAGCCGTCGTGATCATGGTCGACTGCTCGGGGTCCATGGAGTACCCGCCGGAGAAGATGCGCGGGGCCCGCGAGGCCACCGCCGCCGCGATCGACACCCTGCGCGACGGCACCTCGTTCGCCGTCATCGCCGGCACGCACGTGGCCAGGGAGGTCTACCCCGGCCGGGGCCGCCTCGCCGTCGCGGCCCCGGCCACCCGCGCGGAGGCCAAGGAGGCCCTGCACGGCCTCGAAGCGGGCGGCGGCACCGCCATCGGCACCTGGCTGCGCCTCGCCGACGGCCTGCTGCGCGGCTCCACCGCCCCGATACGGCACGGCATCCTGCTGACCGACGGCCGCAACGAGCACGAGGACCCGGCCGTGCTGCGCGCCACCCTCGACGCCTGCGCGGGCCGCTTCACCTGCGACGCCCGCGGGGTGGGCACGGACTGGGAGGTCGGGGAGGTCACGGGCATCGCGGGCGCGCTGCTCGGGACCGCCGACATCGTCGCCGATCCGGCGCACCTCACCGAGGACTTCACGCACATGATGGAGAAGGTCATGGGCAAGGGGGTCGCGGACGTCGCGCTGCGGCTGTGGACGCCGGTCGGCGCGGAGATCCAGTACGTCAAGCAGGTCGCCCCGGCGGTCCAGGACCTCACCGGCCGCCGCACCGCGGCCGGCCCGCGCGCCGGGGACTACCCGACCGGCTCCTGGGGCGACGAGAGCCGCGAGTACCACGTCTGCGTGCACGTGCCCCCGGCGGCGGTGGGGCAGGAGATGCTCGCGGCCCGTGCCTCGATGGTGCTGCCCGGACCGCCGGGCGGGCAGCCGACCGTGCTCGACCAGGGGTTGGTCCGGGCGGTGTGGACCTCCGATGCGGCCGCCTCCACCGCCATCAACCCGCAGGTCGCCCACTACACGGGACAGGCGGAGCTGGCGCAGGCTATTCAACAGGGCCTCCAAGCACGCAAACTGGGCGATGTCGGCGGTGCCACGGCCAAGCTGGGGCGAGCAGTACAGCTGGCGAGCGTTTCCGGGAACGCGGACACGGCCAAACTGCTGGCGAAGGTGGTGGATGTGGTCGACGCCGCGGCGGGTACTGTGCGGCTGAAGGCGAAGGTCGCGGATGCCGACGAGATGACTCTCGAAACGCGTTCGATCCAGACCGTCCGAGTGAAGAAGATCTGAAGAAGCAGAAGATCTGAGAAGGCCTGACGCAGTGGCGCGGGCCGAAGGGGGAAGAGCCGCCATGCCGACCTGCCCGAACGGGCACCAGTCCGCCTCCGACGACTGGTGCGAGGTCTGCGGCCACCGCATGTCTGCCGCCCAGGGGGCACCGGCCGCCACCGCCGCGCCCTCCTACGGCTACGGCTACCCTCCCACCACCGGCGAACCGACGGCCCAGGCCGAGCTCTGCCCGCAGTGCCGGACGCCGCGCGAGGCCATGGCGCCCTTCTGCGAGGAGTGCCGGTACAACTTCCTGACCCGGTCGGCGACCTCGTACTCCCCGCTCGGACAGGAGGCCGGGGGCGCCACCGTGCCGCCGCCACCGCCGCCGCCGGCCCCTGCGCCGTCGCCCTTCCCGCAGGACGCCTTCGACTACCAGGGCTCGCGGCCGTCCCGGGTGAACCGGCCCGCCGAGCCGCTGCAGCGGGAGGACGACTGGCTGCTCCAGCCGCCCTCGCACGAGTCGCAGCAGGCCCCGCAACAGCAGCAGTACCGGCAGCCGGAGTACCAGCAGCAGCACCACGGGTACCAGCAGCCGCAGCAGCACCACGCGTCGCAGGCGCAGGCGCACCACTCGCAGGCGGCGCAGGCGGCCCACCAGTCGCACGCATCGCAGCCCTTCCCGGCGCAGAACAACGGCTCCTGGACCGCGACGATCGGCCCCGACCGCTCCTACTTCCTCGCGATGATGCAGCGCAGCGGCCCCGAAGCGGCGAGCCTCAGCCTGCCCGCCTACTCCCCGGAGCAGCACCTTCCGCTGACCGGCGGCCAGATCACCATCGGCCGCCGCCGCGCCTCCACGGGCGAGTCCCCCGACATCGACCTGTCCGTCCCGCCGGAGGACCCGGGCGTCTCCCACCAGCACGCGGTGCTCGTCCAGCAGCCCGACCTGAGCTGGGCCGTGGTGGACCAGAACTCCACCAACGGCACCACCATCAACGGCGGCGAGGACCCGATCCAGCCCTACGTGCCGGTGCCGCTCTCCGACGGCGACCGCGTCCACGTCGGCGCCTGGACCACGATCACCATCCGCCGGGGCTGACCCCTTCGGCCGCACCGGGCCCGTCCGTCTCCCCCAGGGGCCACACGTACGGCCCCTGGGGGTCGTCGAGCCACGACCACTGCCCCTCGGCGCTGACCGTCACCCCGAACCGCTCCCGGGCCGGCCGGCCCTCGCCGCGCCACAGGTCCAGGGCCTCGCGGGGGTGCAGGGCGCCGGCGGTCAGCATCAGCATGAACTGGAACCGCTCGTTGTCGACCAGTTCGTACGGGAGCCCGTGCGCGGTCCACGCCCCCGCGCCCCCGTCCGCCCCAGCCCTCCCCCTCCCCCTCGCCCCCGTCCCGGGCTCCGCCGCGGCCGCCGTGGCCCCGCGCAGCGGCACGAAGTAGGCAGCGGTGTGCAGGAAGCGGCCCTCCGCGAAGTCGGCGTCGCGGACGCGCAGCGCGATCAGGCCGGTCGACAGCGGGGCGAGGATCCGGGCCCCCGGCCGGCACTGGCCGAGCCAGGCGTGCGGGATCGTCGGCAGCGTGCAGGTCACCAGGATCCGGTCGAACGGCTCCCGGGCGGGGCAGCCGCGCGCCCCGTCGCCGGTGACCACGGTCGGCCGGTAGCCGAGCCGGGCCAGGTGGGACCGGGCGGACTCGGTGATCTCCTCGTCGAGGTCGACGGTGGTGACGTGGTCGTCGCCGAGGCGGTGGCAGAGCAGGGCCGCGTTGTAGCCGGTGCCCGTGCCGATCTCCAGTACGTCGTCGCCGTCGCGCACGTCCAACGCGTCGAGCATCTTCGCCATCAGGGACGGCTGGCTGCTGGAGGAGACCAGCTCGCCGTCGCGCAGCCGGGTCGCGAGCGGTGCGTCCGTGTAGACCCCGCGCAGCCAGCGGGCCCGGTGGGCCGGGTCCGGGTCCTCGCCCCACAGCCGCTCGTGCCCGGCCCCCCGGCCGATGAAGAACCAGGGGACGAAGACGTGCCGGGGCACCGCCGCGAACGCCGCCCGCCAGGCGGGATCCTCCAGCACCCCGGCCGCGGTCAGCTCGCGCACCTGGGCGGCGTGCGCGGTGGCCCGCAGGTCCCGCGCCCCGGTGTGCGCGGCCTGCGCGGACCGCTCGGACCGCGGGGAATGTGCGCCCATGGCTCCACTGTCCTGCGGCCGCCCGCCCGAGGCGAACCGTGGTCCGCCGCATGGCCGCCGCCCGGTCCCGCGGGCCCACCCGGGGTCCTAAGACCTCCGTCCTCCGTCCGGGTGTCTGAGACGATGGTCGGGTGAATGAGATTCCGCGGGACACGCTTCAGGAGCAGACCTTCTACGAGCAGGTGGGTGGCGAGGAGACGTTCCGCCGTCTGGTCCGGCGCTTCTACGAGGGAGTGGCGCAGGACCCGGTGCTGCGGCCGATGTACCCGGAGGAGGACCTCGGGCCGGCCGAGGAGCGGTTCGCTCAGTTCCTGATGCAGTACTGGGGCGGCCCCACCACGTACAGCGAGAACCGGGGCCACCCCCGGCTGCGGATGCGGCACGCCCCCTTCCAGGTGGACCGGGCCGCGCACGACGCCTGGCTGCGCCACATGCGCGAGGCCGTCGACGAGCTGAGCCTGGCGCCCGAGCTGGAGGCACAGCTGTGGCGCTACCTGACGTACGCCGCAGCCTCGATGATCAACACCGGCGACTAGCCGACCTCCGCTCCCCTGTCCTCCCGGCCCCTCTCCCCGGCCCCTCTCCCCCGTCCCCCTTCTCCTCTCGTCCCCTCCGCTCCCCCGCGCCGGCGCCCGCGCCGGTGCCACCGGGCCGGCGCACCGCTGTGCACGCGCCCGTACAAGCGGCCGTACAACAGCCCTCGTACGAGCGCCCGCACCGGGCCGTACGGGGCACTGGCCCGCGGCTCCTGATACGCGGCGCCCGCTCCCGGGAACCTCTCCGTCGGACCCGACCGACAGAGATGGGAGGTCCCATGACCCAGGAGACGGACGAATCCGTGACTCCGAAGACCGACGCGGACGAAGCAGCGCTGGAGAGTGCTCTCACAGCGGGCCGGTCCGGCGCTCCCCCCGGCCGGACGGACAACGGCAGTCCGGCAGGCGAACTGACCCGGTCCGACGGAAGCCCGGCTGCCCGCAGGCAGCCCGGCGGGGAGTAGGAGGCCGACCATGGCGCTGAGGTTCAAGAACAACTACGAGCGCGAAGTCTGGGCGATGGTCGAGCGCTACCAGCCCAACTGCTCCGCCAGCAGCAACTGGTTCAAGGAGGGGTGGTGGAAGATCGCGCCCCAGCAGACCGTCGTCGTCTACAGCGGTGACGCCCGCGCCGTGAACCCGATCTGGTACTGCTACGCGTACTCCCAGGACGGAGTCGAGTGGCGGGACAAGTACCAGGAGTCGGTCCCGTCCCGGGTCTTCGAGTGGTGCTCGAACGTCTCGGACTCGACCTGCCGGACGATCCACATGCTGGAGTTCACGGTGACGGCCCCGAACTTCACGTTCAACTTCAACCCGCCGTCCTGACCGGACGGACGTACCGCCAGGGCCCGACCCGGCCGCCCGCCCCGCACCCGTCGGGGCGGGCGGTCGGCCGTCTCAGACCGGACGGACCTGGAACGCGCCCAGCCCGCCGAGGCCGCCGGGGCGGCGCAGGGCGACCGAGCCGTACGGGGTGCGCAGGCGCAGCCAGCCGCCGGACGCGAGAAGCGCCACCGGGTCGGTGGCTGCCGTGGGCGCCGGGCCGGCCGCCGCGGCGGGCCCGGCCGCGACGGCGGAACGGACGGGCCGCAGGAAGCCGAGGGACTGCGCGGCGTGCACGGCGCGCAGGGGGAGCTCGGTGTCGCCGAGCGTCCGGGACCAGATGTCACGCCCGATCCGGTCCCGCTCGGACCGGGTGCGGTGCTGCGGGGGCAGGGCCTCGTCACGGGCCCGGAATTCGGAGACGGCGCCGGCCACGGCGGCCCGCATCGCCTCCGGGCCGGGCAGCCCGGCCACCTGCCGCCAGCCGCCGCGGGGCGGGAGGACCCCGGCCCAGGGCGGTCCGGTCACGGCCGCGGGCACGACCGCGCCCGCGGTGTCCTCGTCCACGGATTCCAGCAGCTCACCGGCGGAGACGGTGACGTCCAGCGAGGTCGCGACGGGGACGGCGAGCCGCACCGTGCGGATGGCCAGGACATCGAACGACGGCGGCCGTCCGAAGACGGCCAGCGCGCCGCCGCCCGCCTGGAGGCGGACCGCGGCGGCGCGGTCGTAGTGCACCAGCCGGCCCAGGAAGGCGGCCAGGTCGGCCGCCTCCCCGGGGTCGGCGAAGCGCAGCTGTCCGGTCATGCCGCCAGGCGCCCTTCGGAACGCTTGGCGGACGACGCCTTGGGCGCGGGCTCGTCGAGGTACTCCTCGAGGAAGCGGCGCTCCTCCTCGCTGATGCGGCGGGGCCGCCCCTCGGCGAGGTTGTACGGCACGACGACGGTCTCGGCGCGCACGTACACCGTCTCGGGACGGTCCTCGGTCGCCTCGTCCTTGACCTCGTAGCGGATGGTCAGGGACGCGGCGCCGATCCGGGTCACCCAGGACTCGATGAGCACCGGCTCGTGGCGGTGGACGAGGGGCAGCTTGTAGTCGATCTCGTGGCGGGCGACGACGGAGCCGCCCGTGAACGAGTCACTGCCCTCGCCCGGCGCGAGGCGGAACATGAAGTCGATCCGCGCCTCTTCCAGGTAGCGGAGGAAGACGACGTTGTTGACGTGCCCGAAGGCATCCATGTCCGCCCAGCGCAGGGGGCACCGGTAGTGGTGTCTGGCCATTGCCTGCTCAGCCCCGGGTGAGCTTCTTGTAGGTCGCGCGGTGCGGACGGGTCGCGTCCGGGCCGAGCCGCTCGATCTTGTTCTTCTCGTAGGACTCGAAGTTGCCCTCGAACCAGAACCACTTCGAGTCGCCCTCGTACGCCAGGATGTGCGTGGCGACCCGGTCCAGGAACCAGCGGTCGTGGGAGACGACCACGGCGCAGCCCGGGAAGTCGAGCAGCGCGTTCTCCAGGGAGGACAGGGTCTCGACGTCGAGGTCGTTGGTCGGCTCGTCGAGGAGCAGCAGGTTGCCGCCCTGCTTGAGGGTGAGGGCCAGGTTCAGGCGGTTGCGCTCACCGCCGGAGAGCACACCGGCCGGCTTCTGCTGGTCCGGGCCCTTGAAGCCGAACGCGGAGACGTAGGCGCGGGACGGCATCTCGACCTGGCCGACGTTGATGTAGTCCAGCTCGTCCGAGACGACCGCCCACAGGGTCTTCTTCGGGTCGATGTTGGCGCGGCCCTGGTCGACGTAGGAGATCTTGACGGTCTCGCCGACCTTGATGTCGCCGGCGTCCGGCTTCTCCAGGCCCTGGATCATCTTGAACAGCGTGGTCTTGCCGGCGCCGTTCGGGCCGATGATGCCCACGATGCCGTTGCGCGGCAGGGTGAACGACAGGTCGTCGATGAGGACCTTCTCACCGAACGCCTTGGAGAGGTTGTTGACCTCGACGACGATGGAGCCCAGGCGGGGGCCCGGCGGGATCTGGATCTCCTCGAAGTCCAGCTTCCGCATCTTCTCGGCCTCGGCGGCCATCTCCTCGTAGCGGGCCAGACGCGCCTTCGACTTGGCCTGGCGGCCCTTGGCGTTGGAGCGGACCCACTCCAGCTCTTCCTTGAGGCGCTTCTGGCGCTTCTCGTCCTTCTTGCCCTCGACCTTGAGGCGCTCGGCCTTCTTCTCCAAGTAGGTGGAGTAGTTGCCCTCGTACGGGTGGGCGCGGCCGCGGTCGAGCTCCAGGATCCACTCGGCGACGTTGTCGAGGAAGTAGCGGTCGTGGGTGACGGCCACGACGGCGCCCTTGTACTGGGCCAGGTGCTGCTCCAGCCAGTTCACGGACTCGGCGTCGAGGTGGTTGGTGGGCTCGTCGAGGAGCAGCAGGTCGGGGGCCTCCAGCAGCAGCTTGCAGAGGGCGACGCGGCGCTTCTCACCACCGGAGAGGTTGACGACCGGCCAGTCGCCGGGGGGGCAGCCCAGGGCGTCCATGGCCTGCTCCAGCTGGGCGTCGAGGTCCCACGCGTTGGCGTGGTCCAGGTCGTCCTGGAGCTTGCCCATCTCCTCCATCAGCTCGTCGGTGTAGTTCGTCGCCATTTCCTCGGCGATCGCGTTGAACCGGTTGAGCTTGCCCTTGATCTCGGCGACGCCGTCCTCGACGTTCTCCAGGACGGTCTTGGACTCGTCGAGCTTGGGCTCCTGCATGAGGATGCCGACGGAGTAGCCCGGCGCCAGGAAGGCGTCACCGTTGGACGGCTGCTCCAGACCCGCCATGATCTTCAGAACGGTGGACTTGCCGGCGCCGTTCGGGCCGACGACACCGATCTTGGCTCCCGGCAGGAAGTTCAGGAAGACGTCGTCGAGGATCACCTTGTCACCGTGCGCCTTGCGCGCCTTGCGCATGGTGTAGATGTACTCAGCCAAGAGAAACCGTCCGGCAGATCGATGGATGGGCAGATACACCCCATAGTGCCAGCCGTCCACCCCGGGGCGGAAACCCGTATGGTCAGCCCCCCTGATCAGCCCCGGAGCCACGTCCTCGGTCGGGAGCGCGGTCAGCGGCGGTGGGGGCGGGCGCGGCGGTCCTCCGTGGCGGGCGGGGCCGGGGGCGGGAGGACGTCGCGGTACACGGTCAACGCGCCCGGGAGCGTCTCGAGGACGAGCGAGTCGGGGGCCGGGGCGTACTCGCCGTCGTACGCGAGCGGGGTGCCGGCCGGGATCCCGCCGAGGTGCAGGCTGGGCAGGCGGGTCGCGCTGTGCACGGGCGAGCGCGAGAGGGGCCCGGCGAAGGCCGCGGCCAGGAGGCGGAGGCCGGGACGTCCGCCGCCGTGGACGATGCGGACGTCGAGGAGGGTCTCGTCGAGGCCGTTGCGGCGGCGCGGAGTCGCACCGGTGCCGTGATAGGTGCCGTTGCCCGCGAACAGGAGCCAGACGCTCCGGGGCCGCCCGGCCAGCCGGAGCCGCACGGGGCGCTGGGTCCGCAGCACCCGCCAGGCGGCCAGCAGCGCGGCGGGCAGGTACCCGATCCGCGGCTGCCAGCGCATCCGGTGGCGCAGCAGCTCGGGATAGACCCCGATGCTGAAGGTGTTCAGGAAGTACCCGGGCTCCCCGGGCCCCTCGCTCCCACCCCCTTCCCCGTCCCCTCCTGGGGCCGGCGGTCCGGGCTGGGCCAGCGGCCCGGGCCCGGACGGGGACACCGCACCGGGCAGGGGCCCCGGATCGAGCGGAGGGAGCGGACTCGCCGGTACGGGACCCAGCGGGGACGCCGGATCGGGCAGGGAAACGGGACCGGTCGCGGGCCCGGGGCCGAGCGGCGCCCCCGGACTGGGCGGGTACGCGGGCCCGGGCGACGGCTGCGGCCCGGGCCAGGGCTGGGGGTCGGGCCAGGGCTGCGGGTCGGGCGGGGGCGCCGTGAACGGCGAGGGGGCGGCCGGGGGTGCCGCACCGGGCCGGGGCGTCGGGCGCCCCGGGTCGGATGCGGCGGGTGGAGGGGCGGGCTGGTGCCGGGCGGCCTCGGGCGGACAGGGCTCGGGCGGGACGGGGGTGAAGCGGCCGACGGCGACGCGGACCGCCCGCCCTGCGGCGAGGGCACGGCAGGTGTCCTCGGCTCCGGCCAGTCCGAGGTCCTGCGCGAAGTGGTTGAGCGTGCCTCCGGGGAACACGGCGAGCGGCACCCCGGCCCGCAGCGCGGCGGCTGCGGCCGCGTTGATCGTGCCGTCGCCGCCGCACACCCCCAGCACCGCCGCCCGGGAGGCCGCGTCCGCGAGCACGCCGGCCAGCTGTTCGCCGCCGCACTCGATCACCTCGGCCTCGGGGAGCCTGGCCCGCAGGGCGTCGAGTCCCGTGTCCGCATCGCTGCCCGCGCCGGCGTTGACCACGACCACGAGCCCGGCCCCGTCCGGCAGCGCGGGGGCGTCGGCGGCCTCGGGCTCGTCACCGGGCCGGGAGCGGGCGGCCTCCATCCGCGCCGCGAGGCGGCGTACGACGAACCCGGCCGCCACGCCCAGCACCGCCCCCGCAGCCACGTCGGACGGGTAGTGCACGCCCGTGTACACGCGGGAGAACGCCACGGACGCGGCCACCGGCGCCAGCGCGGCGCCCCAGGCGGGCGAATGGAGCGCCAGCCCGGTGGTGAACGCGAACGCGGACGCCGAGTGCCCGGACGGGAACGAGGTGGTCACCGGCTGCGTGGCGAGCTGCCGCACCGCGGGCACCCCGTCCAGCACGGGCCGGGCCCGGCGAACGGACCACTTGCCGACGGTGTTGATCGTCGCGGAGGCCAGGGCCAACGAGCCGACCGCCCGCACCGCCGCCCTGCGGCCCGTGGTCGAGCCGCATGCCGCGATCACGGCGGCGGCCCCGCCCCACAGCACTCCGTGGTTCGCGGCCCGCCCGAGCCGTGGCAGCACGCGCTCGCCTCCCGGCCAGTGCCGCTGCGCCACCACGTCGAACAGCGCACGGTCCCACCGCGCGGCCAGGCCTCGCCAGGTCGTCTCATGAGCGCTCATTCCCGGCGCCTACCCCGATGCCCCTGCGGGAATCAGGACGCGCCCCTGAGCCGGGACGTGAACCGCTCCGGGCCCGTCCTCGTCCTCGTCCTCGTCCTCGTCAGACCCGGTCCTGGTCCTCCTCGTCCTGGGGGCGCTTGCGGACCATGAGGACGACCAGGCCGCCCAGGACCACCAGGCCCACCGCCAGCGCTGCGATCACCGGGGTGGCCGCTGAGCTGCCACTGGTGGCGAGCCGCTCCTCCTCCGGACTGGACGGGGTCGCCGTCGAGGTGGTGGCCGTGTCGGCCGCCTGCGTGACCGGGGTCGTGTCGCCGGACGGTCCCGCCTCGGCCACCAGCGGCTGCGGCCAGACCGCAGACGCCCGGGCCGCGGCCGCGGACTCGCTGGAGCCGGCCACAATCTGCGCCTGGGTCGGGAGGCCGCTGGTGAAGACCCGGCCGACCGGCACCTTCGTGGAGCCCTGGACCGTCACCGAGGCGGTTCCGTCCGGGGTACCCGCCGGCACCTCGAAGTACAGCCGGCTTCCGTTGCCCGCCGCCGTGACCGGCTTCCCCTCGGCGTCGACGACCCGCACGCCCATGGCGACGGCCGCCGCGTCCGGAGTGACCGCGACGCTCTGTGCACCGGTGCGCACGGTGACCGGGCCGATCCGGCCGCCCACGGGCCCGGACACGCTGCCCGGTTCCAGCCGGAGCGAGGCCGGCGGCTCCGGCAGCCGGCCTGCGGAGCGCTGGAGGTAGTCGGCCAGCTTCTCCGCGTCCGGGTCGGTGGCCTCCACCTGGGCGCCGTCCGCCAGCCGCCAGATCGCCACCTGCGTCCCGGCCGCAGCGCTCTCCGCGGTGAGCGCCCCGGCACCGGCCGCCTTGGCGAGCCCGGCGAGGTCGTTCAGCTGGGGGTAGGAGTGCTCCAGGACCCACCGGATCCGGCCGGCCTCGGCGTTGCCGCCGAGCGGGCTGCCGCTCCAGCCGCTCTCGGTGTAGCGGGCCTGCGGCTGGGCGTTGCCGGCGACCCCGACCCCGTAGGTCTGGAGCATGCCGCCGCCGTCGACCCGCATCTCGTAGAGCCCGGCGGGAATCTGCCGCACCGACCCGTCGGCGGCGTGCAGGACGGCCTGCCCGTAGGTCTTGAGCCCGTCCAGTACGGCGCTCGCGCCCTCCGCCGGCCGGGAGGCCGGGGCCCCGGTATCGGCGGCGGCCCGGACGCCGGGCGCGGCAGTGAGGGCCGCGGCCAGCAGCGCCACCGCCAGCGGCCGCCGCGCGGAGCCCCGCCGGACGGCGGCCGACCCGGCGGCAGTGGAACCGACGGCGGCCGGCCCGGAGGCGGCCGACCCGGCAGCCGGAGGTGTCGCAGGATGCAGCGCAGCAGTGAGCGAAGCAGGAGAGGAATCAGAAGCGGAGGATGCGGGAACGCCAATCGACACAGTCTTCCCCTTCGGGCCAATGACCCAGGTGCCCGTGAGTACCGGGGAATCCTAGCCCCCTCGAACACTCAGACCACCGCCACCTTCTGAGAGGCCATCAGTGCGGGCTCCGCCTTGACGACCCTCCGGAACGCGGCCGTTCCCCGGTTGAGGTCGTGGCCGATGGCGGTCGCGTCGATCTCCGCCGAGAACCAGCGGTTCCCTTCGGCGTCCGGCGGGTCGTCCCGCACCCGTAGCCGCCCGTGCACCACCAGCGGTTCACCGACCGAAACGGAGCCGGTCAGATTCACCGCGAGCGTGCGCCGGGCCCACACGGTGTAGAAACTGGTCGCCCCGTCGGCCCACGTATCCTTCCGGCGATCAAAATACCGTGGTGTCACCGCGAAACGGAACCTGGCCGACGGCCCGTTGACCGTCTCCTTGTAGTCGATCTGCGTGGCCACGTGGCCGATCAGCGTCACCAGGGTGTCGTTCATCCCGGTCCCCTCCCCCGCATCCGCACGTACCGCGCGGACCCTCACGTGCTGCGGACCCGTGCGCGCCGCGCGGACCCGTGCACACCGGGCGGACCTTCCGCACCGGCCACCGCCATACTGGACCGCCCCGCCCGAACCCCGCTCGTCCCTGTGGACTACTGACGGGTTGTGGACAACTCCGCCACCGCCCCGTACTGCTCGCGCACCTCCCGGTAGCGCAGCAGCTCCGCCGCCACCGGCTCCAGCACCCGGGCCCGCCCGCAGCCCGCGGCAGCCTGCCGCAGCCGCCGCTCCGCGTCCTGCCCGTACCGCCGCGCCGGCCCCCGGGCCGCGATCGAGCAGGCCCACTCCACCAGCGGCCCGCCGACGATGCCCGACGCCATCAGCAGCACCGGCGTCATCAGGTTCGGCTCCAGGACCCCGACGATCTGCCCGACGAGCCACAGCCCCCCGTAGACCTGGACCAGCGTCATGGCCGCCTGCGCCAGCACCGCCACCGGCCACCACGCGGGCCGCGGCGGTTTGCCGCCCGGCGCCACGGAGACGGGCCCCAGCGTCACCGCGATCTCGTCCAGTGCCTCCGGCAGCTGTTCGCCGCCGCGCACCGCGGTCTCCCGTACGGCCTGCGCCCAGGGGTCGGGCAGCCCGGAGGCCGCCGCGTCGGCGACGGCCCGTACGGCCTGCTCGACGCGCTGGCGCGCGGTCACCTCCACCTCGGCCGGCGGCTGTGCGCCCGCGCCGCTCCGCCCGCCGGCCGTGCCGCCGATCGCGGCCAGGGCGGCCAGCCCCGACAGGCTGCGCGGGGCCCGCCAGTTCTCGTACCAGCGCCACAGCCGCAGCCACGGGGTCCCGCACGCCTTCCCGGCGTTGCGCCGCCAGGCCCGCTCGGCGGCGAGCCCGGCCGCGTACGCCCCGACCGCCTCGGCGAGCCGGTCCTCGAACTCGGCGCGGGCCCCCTCACCGATCTCGGGTCCCGGGTGCCCGTCGGCCACGTACAGCGGACGCAGGCGCGCGGCGGCCCGGTCCACGTCGGCGGCGATCCTTCGGTTGGCCGCGCCCCGCTCCTGGGTGAACTGTCCGAGCAGGTCCCTGAGTTCCCCGACGCCCTCGCCGGTGAGCGCGGACAGTCCGAGGACGGTCGCGCCGGGCTCGTCGTGCTCGCCGAGCGCGATCCCGTCCTCGTCCAGCAGCCGCCGCAGGTCGTCCATGACGAGGTCGGCGGCCTCGCCGGGCAGCCGGTCCACCTGGTTGAGCACGACGAACGTCACCTCGGCGTGCCCGGCCAGCGGGCGCAGGTACCGCTCGTGGAGCACCGCGTCCGCGTACTTCTCCGGGTCCACCACCCACACCACCGCGTCGACCAGCGCCAGCACCCGGTCCACGTGCTCGCGGTGCGCGCCGACCGCGGAGTCCAGGTCGGGCAGGTCCACCAGGACCAGCCCGCGCAGCGCCCCGGTCTCGGAGGTCTCGCGGGGGCGGCGCCGCAGCCGTCCCGGGATCTCCAGCCGGTCGAGCAGTCCGGCGGCCCCGTCGGACCAGCTGCAGGCGATGGGGGCGGCGGTCATCGGCCGGCGCAGCCCGGTCTCGGAAATCTGCACTCCGGCGAGTGAGTTGAAGAGCGTGGACTTGCCGCTTCCGGTGGCTCCGGCGATCGCGACGACGGTGTGCTGCGCCGACAGTCCGCGCCGCGCCGAGGCCTCGTCCAGCACCCGCCCCGCCTCGGCGAGGGTCTTGCCGTCGAGCCGGGTCCGGGAGAGCGCGACGAGCTGGCGCAGCGACTCCAGCCGGGTCCGCAGGGCCTGCGCGTCGGGCCCGGACGGTGGCGGGGGCGTGCGGCCCCCGTCGCCGCCGGCCCCGGACAGGGCCCGGACCAGCGCGTCGTCGCCCTCGTAGCCGTCCTCCTCCCCGTCGATCCGGTCGAGCCGATCAGGCCGGTCGATGCGGTCGATCCGGTCGATGCGGTCGATCCGGTCGCGCCCGTCCAGCCTGTCGCGCCTATGCATGCCGTCGATGTCGTCCATGCCGTCGATGCCGTGCATTCCGTCGATGCCGTCCATCCCGTCGTCGAAGCTGCCGTCGCCGATGGCCCGCGGGCGGCGCGAGCGTGCGATGAGGCCGTCGTCCCAGCGGTCTTCGGTGCGGTCGGCCAAGGCGCTCACCGCGTCACCTCTCCTTCTGCAGTACGGACAGCGCGGCGATCAGCTCCGCCTGCGGCTCGGGGCTCACCTCGAGCGCCTCCAGGGGGGCCAGCCGCCGGTCCCGTTCGGCGCGCAGCACCTCCTCCAGGTGGTCCGCGACGAGTTCGCCGCCCCGGTCGCGCAGCCGTACGGCGGCCTGCGCGCCGACCCGCTCGACGAGCTTCTCGCCGGCGGGCCGGGCCCGCTTGCCGCCGAGGAGGGAGGCCACCAGCAGGGCGGCGACGGCCTCGGAGTCGGGCGGGGGCTGCCGGTCGAGCCGGCCGACCTCCTCCTCGGCGAGTTCCTCCACTACCCGCCGCCAGCGCCGCACCGCCACGCCGATGCGTTCCGCCGCTTCCCGGTCGGGCCCCGGCAGCGGTACGGCCCCGGCGGCCGGTTCGCGCCGCCAGACCTCGGCGATCCGCTCGTCGGCGGCGGCGACCGCGCACTGCAGCAGCGCGGACAGGGACTCGGCCAGCGAGTCGAGCAGTTCGTCGGCCGTGGTGTCGAGCGGGTAGCCGCGCCACCGGGTCAGCGCGTCCCCGGCGAGTACGGCGCCCTGGTCGAGCCTGGCCCGGACCCGCTTGCCCTCCTGCCGGTACGCGTCCTCCACCGCCGTGGTGAGCCGTACGGCGGCGGCGTACTGGGCGGCGACGGCGGAGGCCAGCTCCGGCATCCGGCGCCGCAGCGAGTCCAGCGCGCCGAACGCGGTGCGGCTGACGGCGTACTGGCGGGCGGCCGGGTCCTGGACGTGGTGGGCGAGCCAGGCGCCGAGCGGGGCGACGGCACTGGCCGGCAGCAGCCCGCCCCCGCCGGCCGACTCGGGGAGCTCGGGCACGGTGAAGCGGGGCACGTCGCCGAGCCCGGCCCGGGTGAGCAGGGCCGCGTACTGCCGCGAGACCTCGGCGAGCACCTGGTGCGGGACCCGGTCGAGGACGGTGACGAGGGTGGCCCTGTACTGCTTGGCGGTGCGCAGCAGGTGCCAGGGCACGGCATCGGCGTACCGCGAGGCGGTGGTGACCATCACCCAGACGTCGGCGGCGCAGATGAGCTCGGCGGCGAGGACCCGGTTGTCGACGACGAGGGAGTCGACGTCGGGGGCGTCGAGGAGGGCGAGGCCGCGCGGCAGCCCGGTGACGGTCTCGATCCGCAGCTCCCGCGCCCCGGGAGCGGAGGCGGTGGCGGTGGCGCGGGCCCCGGGACGCCCGGCGGCGGGCCTGCCGGGGGTGCGGGCGGGCTCGTCGTCCCCGGGCGGCGCCCAGACCCTCAGCAGGTCGGGCAGCACCCGCATGCCGGCGAACCAGTGGTGGTCGTCCGGGTGGCAGACGAGGACGGGGACGCGGGTGGTCGGCCGCAGCACGCCGGCTTCGCTCACCTGGCGGCCGACGAGGGAGTTGACGAGGGTGGACTTACCGGCTCCGGTGGAGCCGCCGACGACGGCGAGCAGCGGCGCCTCGGGCGACTTCAGCCGCGGTACGAGGTAGTCGTCGAGCTGCGCGAGCAGCTCGGCCCTGGTCTGCCGGGCGCGCTCGGCGCCGGGCAGGGGCAGCGGCAGACGCACGGACGCGACCCGGTCGCGCAGGGCGGACAGGGCATCGAGTAGCTGAGGCCGAACATCCAAGGTCACCACATGCGAAGAATGCCCAATTTAGGACCATTTTTGAAGCTTATAAACCCTCTGCGCGCCGACCGCGACTCCAGAGGGACCTTCCGGTCAGAGCAGAAGGAGTGGGGCGCAGGCATAACGAGTGCACAACACCCAGGGCGCCGCGGCGCAAAAGCGGTGCGAGAATCGCACCTGCCTGCGATTATCGGGACCGCTTCACCGAACCTCCACATCGTGGCACGCGGGTGAAGCAACCGGGACAAGGCGACCGGAGCCCTATCCTTGACCCGGCACGGACGACAGTCCCACCCCCACCCCGGGGCTCCAGGCCACCACGGCCACCTTCCGGCCCCCGTAGCTCAGTGGATAGAGCAGGTGCCTTCTAAGCACTTGGCCGCAGGTTCGAGTCCTGCCGGGGGCGCTCTTCGGTTCATCATTTCGGGGCCCTCCCTTCGGGGAGGGCCTTCGTGCGTGTGGGTGGCGGCGCCGACCCCCGCCGTTCCCCGGCACGCCCGGCCCTCTCGTCCGCACGGGTGGTGCGGTGGGATGCGAATGGCCGGAAACGAACGCCCTCAGGGGGTTGCCGCCTGGGCGCGCAGGAGGCGTTTATCCGGTTTGCCCTGCGGGGTCAGGGGGATCTCCTCGCACCAGAACACCGCCGTGGGGCGGTAGGCCGGTGCGAGGGTCCGCTCCACCAGGTCGCAGGCCTCGGCCGCCGCCGCGGCGTCGGGGGTGCGGCCGGGCGCCGGGACCAGGAAGGCGCAGACCTCCTCGCCGGTACGGGGGCTGGGGCGGCCCACCACGGCCGCCCGCGCGACCGCGGGATGCCGGGCCAGGGCCGCCTCCACGGGCAGGGTGTGGACGTTGTCCCCGTCGACCATCACCGCGTCGGCGATCCGGTCGTCGAGGTGGAGGTAGCCGTCCGGATCGAGGTGCCCCAGGTCGCCGGTGCGCAGCCAGCCGTCCCGGATCGCGGCGGCCGTGAGGTCGGGCCGCCCCCAGTAGCCGGTCATCATCGCCGCGGACCGCGTCCACACCTCGCCCGTCCGTCCCGCGGGCAGCGGCCGCCCGGCCGGGCCGCGGACCTCGACCTGCGCGCCGGCCGCCGGGCGCCCCACCGAGGAGAGCAGGCCGGGCCGGTCGGTGACGGCGGCTTCGTGGTCGGCGGCGGTGAGGCGGCAGATCACCGCGGACTCGTTCATCCCGTAGCCCTGCTGCCAGCGGCCGCCCCAGCGGGTGACCGCCTCCCGCAGCCGCTCGGGCAGGATCGGGGCGGCGCCGTACGAGATGACGCTCAGACCGGGGATGCCGTCGGCGGTCGCCGGATCGTCCAGCAGCCGGTAGACCATGCCGGGCATCAGGTACGTGGCCGCGGGCCCCAGCCGCCGGCAGACGGCCGCGAAGGCGCCGGGCTCGAACGGGGCGAGGATCTCCGTCCGACCGCCGGAGCGGAGCTGCTCCAGGCAGCGTCCGCCGGCGCGGTGGGCGAGCGAGGTGACGGATACGTACGCCGGAGGGGCCTCGGTTTCGACGGCGGGGCCGCTGCCCAAGCGGGACCGGCCACCGCCCGGGCCGGGCCGGCCACCGGCCTCGCCGGGCCGGTCGGCCTCGCGGCCCGCGCGGCCGTCGGAGCGGGCGGCGAGGGCCCGGAAGGTGGACGCCACGCCCTTCGGCACCCCGGTCGTGCCGCCCGTGTACGTCACGCGGGCGATGTCGTCCTCCCGCGCGGCCACCGGCAGCGGCGCCGCCTCCCGCCCGGCCGCGGCCCGCAGCAGCCCGTCCAGGCCCAGCCGGGGCACGCCCGTGTCCGGGACGGGCACGTCGTGCACGACGAGGCAGGGGCGGCAGTCGCGCAGGACGAAGTCCACGCCGACGGTGTACGCGTCCGCGACCACCTGGGTCAGCCGCGCGCCCAGCAGGTGCGCCGCCAGCCGCACCTGCACCACCTCCGGCCGGTTGCCGCCGAAGACGCAGGCCAGCCCGGTGCCGCGGCCGACCCCGCGGTCCGCCAGCTCGCCCGCCAGCCGGTACACGAGGTCCAGCAGCCCGGAGAAGTCCAGCACCGTGCCGCCCGCCCCGAGCGCGGGCCGGGGCCCGTACCGTTCCAACGCCCCGACCAGCTCCGCGACGTACCGTGCCACCACGCCCGATCCCCTCCGCCCTCGCCGCCTTCGCCGCCTTCGCCGCGTCGTCCGCCCTCGCCTCGGTGTCCGCCCGCGTGGAGGCGACCGTACAAGCTCCGCACCCGGTCCGGACCCGCCCGGTCGGGGCAGCGGAGCCCGGTGCGGCAGCGCGGTGTTGACACCGCGGCCGTCCGGCGGCCGACGATGGGTGCCATGACGGACGCATCGGACGCATCCCGCGCACGCTCGTTCAGCTCCGCGGCCACGCGCTACGGCGACCACCGGCCCGCCTATCCGCCCGCGCTCCTCGACGTGGTGGAGGACCTCGCCGGGTTCCGGCTGGCCGGTGCCCGCGTCGCCGACGTCGGTGCCGGGACCGGCATCGCGACCGCCCTGCTCCGGGCCCGGGGCGCCCGGGTGGTGGCGGTCGAGCCCGGCGCGGGCATGGCCGCCGAGCTGCACCGCCGCCACCCGGAGGTGCCGCTCGTCCGCGGGGACGGCAACCGGCTGCCGTTCGCGTCGGGTTCCCTCGATCTGCTGACGTACGCGCAGTCCTGGCACTGGACCGATCCGTCCCGCTCGGGGCCCGAGGCGCTGCGCGTCCTGCGGCCCGGCGGGGCGCTGGCCGTGTTCTCGAACGACCCCGACGTCGAGGCCGCGTGGATCGCCGGCCAGCAGGAGCGGATCGAGGCGGCCTTCGGACCGGGCTGGTACGTCAACGATCGCGCCCGCTCGCAGGACGACCTGGAGTTCACCACGCGCCTGCTGCGCTGGTCGCGGCGCATCCCGGTCGACGCACACCTCGCGAAGCTGTCCACCCACTCCCTGTTCCTGATCGGCGCACCCGGCACGGACGCCTTCCTCACCGCCGAACGGAAGCTGTTGCTGGAGCAGTTCCCGGACGGCTGGATCGAGGAGCACTACGTGCTGGACCTGAGCCTCGCGGTCCGACCGGAGGCCGGGTGAGGCCACCGGCCCCGCCCGACGAGGGGAGTGCGGGCGGGACCGGTGGTCACGGGGACGGGCGTGGTCGGGGCGAGACACCGAAGGCCTTGACGGCCCGGTAGTAGGTCCAGGCGGTGCCGTCGCAGGAGGTCTTCTTGGCGCCCGAGTACGCGGCGCACACCCGCATCAGGTCGGCGTACAGGGCGTCGTCGATACGCGGCTTGTTCGGCGGGAAGGCGCCCGCCGCCTTGTAGTTGCGGTAGCCGAAGTCGTGGCGGGCGCAAGCCGTCTGGAAGGGGAAACCGAACGGGTTGTCGGGCGAGGAGGAGCAGTAGTCCGTCGAACAGTCGAAGCCGTACGCCGCCCAGCGGCTCTGGTTCGCGCGCCCCGCGGCCCAGGCGTTGTGGCTGGTGGCGCTGGTCTGGGTCCAACTGCTCAGCACCAGCGGCTTGTCGGCCGGCGCGGCCGACGCGGGCGCCGCGAAGACGAGGACACCGGCCGTGGCCGCGGTCGCGGAGGCGAGGACGGGAGCGAGACGGCGGCGCATGGGTTCCTCCAGGACGGAAGTCGGGGGAGACCGCCCCGGGCAACTCCCACGGCGGCGACGGAATCCAGGTTCGGAGGGGCCATATCGCCGGTCCCCACGACGCCTATAACGGAGCTCGCGGCCGCGGGTGTCGGATGGGCTTCGCGGGGTGCGGAGGCAGGGGAGTCGGGTGCGCGTCGGACGGGCACGGGCGGGTCGGAGGGCCCGGCGCCGTAATCGGACCAGTCCTCAGGTACCACTCGGTATCAGACCTCAGGCAGAGCCGACGTTCGTCCTGCGGAGGGACGCGCCCCTCGCACATCCTCCCGACACTGGGTCATATGAAGCGCCGTCCCCTCGCCCTCGCCGCCGCCACCGTGGGAGTCCTCGCCACGGCAGCCTTCGCGCTGCCGCACCTCCCGCCCAACCCCGTGACCGACTCGATCAACGACCAGGTGTTCAAGGAGAAGAGCAGGCGGTACGCGACCACCGCAGAGGCTCCCGTCGCCGACGCGCCCGCGCCCGGCGGGCACACGCGGGGCGCGCCGGCCGCGTCTGCGTCTGCGTCTGCGTCTGCGCTGGCACTGCCGTCGTGGGTGCCCAAGGACGCCACGGACATACGTATACGGGCGCGCCGCACCGGCGAGGCCCGGCTGATCCGCTTCACGCTGGGGGCGACCCCGCTGAACGGGCCGCAGTGCACCACCGGCGTACCGAAGCGGCTGCACGGGCGGGTGCTGGACGCCCGGTGGTGGCCGCGCGGTACCCGGGCCGAGGAGCAGCCCGAGTGCCGGGACGTCCACCAGTACCAGGTGAGCGTGCGCGGCAAGCGTGTCTACGCCTGGACCGACGGGACCCTCTCCCCCGGGGCGAAGGCACCCGGGGCGAAGGCACCCGTCCCGGCTGCGGTCGGCACTGCGGCCCGCTAGCGCACGGGCGCTCCAGGGCGTCAGGGCGTGAGCGCGTCCGCGGTGGCCCGGGCGAAGCCCTCCGGGTTGTCGAGCATGATGTTGTGCCCGCAGTCCGGGACGGGGACCACGGCGACGCCGGCGGCCTCCAGCTCATCGGTCCCGGCGAGGGGGCCGTCCGCCTCGGGCAGCAGGTAGGTGCGCGGGACCTGCAGTTCGAGCAGGAGTTCCCGCATGGTCGGGGTCGTGCCCGCCGCGAGGTGGACGGCGGAGCGGTGCAGGGCGGTGCGTCCGGCGAGCCGCATCGTGGACCACCAGTGCGCGCCCACCCGGTCGCGCACCTCGGTCCAGCCGCCGGCCAGGAACTCCTCCTCGGTGTAGGAGGCGATGCCGCTGCTGCCGTTGGCCCGGGGAACGACCGGGACGGGGTCCAGGTTGGCGTCGACGAGCACCAGCCGGGAGACGAGCCGGGGGTGTCGGTGGGCGAGGACGATGGCGACGGCTCCGCCCATGCTGTGGGCTATCAGCTCGGCGTCGGCGACACCGGCCGCGTCGAGGGCGGCGGCGAGGGCGTCGGCGTGCGCTTCGAGGGTGTACGGGAACTGCTCGGGGCGGTCGCTGTGCCCGTGCCCGAGCAGGTCGACCAGCAGGGAGCGCCGCCCGGCCAGCAGCGGGTGGAAGGCGCTCGCCGCGAAGTAGGCGGGCGAGGTCGCCCCGAGCCCGTGCACGTAGACCCGGGCGGGCTCCGCGCCGGGCAGTTCGACCCAGCGGATCCGGTCGTCTTCCGGTGTGACGGCGGCACTTCGCACCCTGGCGCTCCCTTGATCGTCGGACGGCCGAGCCTAACCGGGGTGGTGCGTACCTCGTCTACTCTCATCGGGTGAGTACGTACGTGAACCGGCTCGGCGGGGATGCGCCGCGCACCGGCGAGCCGCCCGCGGGGGAGGCCGTGGCGGTGTGGTCCCTCGACACCACCCTCGACGTGGTCGGCGGGCACCTCGTCGAGGAGGGCCTGTCCCTCCTCGACGAGGGGGAACGGGCCCGGTGCGGCCGGTTCGTGCGGCCCCGCGACCGCCACCGGTACCTCGTCTCGCACATCGCGCTGCGCGTGCTGCTCGGCGGCTACCTGGGGCTGGCCCCGGAGGAGGTCGCCCTGGTCCGGGAGGAGTGCCCGTGCTGCGGCGCGCCGCACGGCCGGCCCGCGGTGGCGGGCGGCGGCGTGCAGTTCTCGCTCTCGCACAGCGACGACCTGGCGTACCTGGCCTTCGCGGCGGTGCCCGTCGGTGTCGACGTGGAGGGGTACCCGAGCCCCGGGGCGGTGGCGGACATCCTGGGGACGCTGCACCCGGCGGAGACGGCGGAGCTGACGGCCGTGCCCGAGGCGGAGCGGCAGGCGCTGCTGGCCCGGCTGTGGGCCCGCAAGGAGGCCTGTCTCAAGGGCGTCGGCACCGGGTTGGCCCGCGGGGTGGCCGAGCCTTACGTGGGCAGCGGCCCCGCTCCGGCGGAGGTCCCGGGCTGGCGGCTGACGGACCTCCCCGCCCCGGACGCGTACGCGGCGGCCCTCGCCGTCCGCACGCCCGCCTGACGGGAGCCCGGCCCCGGTCCGGCCCCGGTCCGGCCCCGCCCGCCGCACCGAACCGGCCGGCAGCGAAGCCCGTCCCGTCCGTCCCTGCGGGGCGCCACGCCGCGGCTGCGGCAACGACCCGTTCCCCGCACGGGCCGTTATCGTGGCGGCCATGGACATCCGCCCCGCGCGCACCGTCGCCGAACTCCAGGCCGCGGAGGGCCTCTTCGACGGCCCCGTCCGCCTCGACCGGTGCGAGCGCTTCCTCACCGCGCCGGGACACCTGATGCTCATCGCGTACGTCGACGACGTGCCCGCCGGCATGGTCACCGGGGTCGAGATGAACCACCCGGACAAGGGCTCCGAGATGTGCCTGTACGAGCTCTCCGTCGACGAGGGCTACCGCCGGCGCGGCATCGGCCGGGCCCTGACCGAGGCGCTCGCCGACGAGGCCAAGGCGCGCGGCTGCTACGGCATGTGGGTGGGCGTCGACAGCGACAACGAGGCCGCCCTGGCCACCTACTCCGCCGCCGGCGGCCGTGACGAGGGCGTCTTCGCCATGCGCGGCTGGCCCTTGTCGGGCTGACTCCCCGGCGGCGTGTCGTGCCGCCAGTCGGCGCACACTCCGCGCGCCGCGCCCCCGTCTGGCCGAGCATCGGCGCATGACCGCATTCACCGCCCTGCTCCCGGCCGCCGCCCTGCTGGCGGCGGTCACCGCCCTGCCCCCGCACCCCGCCGCCGCAGCCGCGCCCGCAGCCGCGCCCGCGCCCGCAGATGCCGGCGCCGGCAGCGGTGCGGGTGCCGGTGCCGGTGCCGCCTACGTCGTGGTCCTGAAGGACAGCACCTCCCGCGCCCCGGCCTCCCGCGCCCTGGCAGCCGAGGCCGCGGACGCCGGTGACGAGGTCAGGGCCGTGTACGACACCGCGCTGAGCGGCTTCGCCGTGCGCACCACCGCTGCGCGGGCCGCTGCCCTGGCGGCCGATCCGCGGGTGGCCTCGGTGGAGCCGGACGCCGAGTTCCGGATCAGCGGGACGCAGAGCCCGGCGCCCTGGCCGCTGGACCGGATCGACCAGCCGGACCTGCCGGCGGACGGCTCGTACACGTACCGCGGTACGGGCCGGGGCGTCACCGCGTACGTCGTGGACAGCGGGATCAACACGCTCCACGAGGAGTTCGGGGGCCGGGCCCGGACCGGCTACAACGGGATCTTCCTGGAGGGCTCGGCCGACTGCAACGGCCACGGCACGCACGTCGCGGGGACGCTGGGCGGGAAGGTGTACGGGGTCGCGAAGGAGGTCTCGCTGGTCGCGGTGAAGGTGGCCGACTGCCGTGGGGACGCGCCCCTGTCGGCCATCCTCGGGGGTCTGGAGTGGCTGGTGAAGGACGCGGCGAAGGCCCCGAGGACCCCGGCCGTCGCCAACATGAGCATGGGCGGCTCGCGCAGCTACGCCCTCGACGCGGCCGTCGCCCGGGCGGTGGCCGCCGGGATCACGGTCACCGCGGCCGCCGGGAACTCCGCCTCGAACGCCTGCGCCGGCTCCCCCTCGGGGGCGTCCGCCGCCCTGACGGTGGGGGCGACGGACTCCGCCGACCGGTGGGCCCCGTTCTCCGACTACGGCTCCTGCGTGGACCTGTCCGCGCCCGGCGTGTCCGTGGTGTCCGCCTGGAAGGACTCCCCCACCGCGCTCGCCCGTGCCTCCGGCACCTCCATGGCCGCCCCGCACGTGGCCGGCGTCGCCGCGCTGCTCCTCGCCGAAGGACTCGCGGGCGGCACGGTGAAGACCCCGGCCGCGGTGGCCGACGCGCTGCGGCACGGGGCCGTGCGCGGCCGGATCACCGGAGTCCCGGCCGGTACCTCCGACCTGCTGCTGAACGTTCCGGCGGCCGGCTGAGCCACCCCGCGCACCGCACAGGAGCCACACGGGTACCACACCGGCACCGCACGGGCAGCACGCCGGTATCGCGCCGAATCTGATGAGACATCAATTTCTGTGTGTTTCGGGCGAAAGGAAGTCATTGACTTCTCATGACCGCGACGCGTCAATGTCGGCCACCGCACCGGCTCGGCCTCCTCCCCACAGCGGGTGGGGGGAGGGGTTCGTCTGACGAAGGAGTCGCGACCCAGTGAGTACAACGTTCCGACGAAGAGTGCTGGCCGGGGTGGGCGCACTGTCCCTGGCTCTGGCGGGCGGCGCGGTCGGCCTGGCCGGCACGGCACAGGCGGCGACCAGGACCACCCCCGTCTTCGAGAACTGCGACGCTCCGGCGCCGCAGCCGGACGGTTCGGGCACCCAGAACTACACGGTCACCCTGCCGGACACCGCCAAGGCCGGCGATGTCGTGCCCGTCACCATCGACCCGGGTGCGAGCCCGCTGATCCCCGGCTTCTCCGTGACCACGGTGAACACCACCAAGATCACCCTGAAGGTCGGGGCCACCACGCAGGTGGTCACCAGTCCGCCGGAGACCGTCAGCGTCGTGGCCGGCACCCCGCTCGACCCCAAGCCGTTCTCCGGGACCGTCAGGATCCCCGACGGCACCGAGGGGACCACGGTCGACGTCAAGCTCGACCTGGCCGTCACCGACGCCGACCTGAGCGGCTCGGTCTTCACCACGACCTGCACCCCGGCGCCCCGGCCGAGCGCCGCCGTCGGCTCGGTCGCCGTCGAGGCCCTGCCCAAGGACCCGGTCACCACCAGGCTGACGCCGAACAGCGGCAAGGCCGGTACCGCGGTCGTCGTGAACGGCGCCAACTTCCCGGCGGGCCCGGTCACCTGCTCCGCGCTGCTGGCGGGCGCGCCGACCGGCGACACCGGCGCCGGTACGGCGGACGCGTCGGGCGCCGCGACCTGCAACGTCACCGTCACCAAGAAGGCCGACGCCCTCCGGATCGACGGCTCGGTCGCGCCGTACAAGTCCTTCGTGTTCCTGGAGGAGCAGGCGGGCGTCAAGAACCCGATCGACATCGAGGTCCTGCCCGGCGCGCTCGCACTCGGCCCCAAGGACGGCCAGCCGGCCGTCTCCTTCCCCTCCGTCACCATCAACGGCAAGTCCCAGTCGGTGGTCGGCGTCTTCAACGCCGCGACCGTCCAGGACTTCCGCGGCGGCACCCTCGGCTGGGACGTGACGGCGACCCGTACGCCGTTCCTGAACCAGACGACCGGCCACTCGATGGCGAGGGCGCAGCTCGGCATCCAGCCGTCCTGCACCGTGACGAACCCGGACAGCCCGAGCACCTGCACCGCGGGCGCGCCGGGCGCGATCACCGACACGCCGATGAAGGTGGCCTCGCAGGCGGCCGGCGGGGAGGAACTGACCGGCGGTGAGTTCGCCGTCGGCGGCGCCGGGATGATCCAGCTCCCGCCGTTCATGTTCGCCGACACCTACCAGACGGTCGTCACGTTCTCGATCGCCTGACCTGGCAGGACCCGGCAGGAGCCGGCAAGAGCCGGCAGAACCCGGCCGGCCCGGGGGGGGGGGGGGGGGGGGGGGGGGGGGGGGGGGGGGGGGGGGGGGGGGGGGGGGGGGGGGGGGGCGGGGGCGGGGGGGGGGGGGGGGGAGTACTCCCACCCCCCCCCCCCCC
>NZ_JBVHVT010000045.1:0-67323 GCF_055564695.1 Streptomyces sp. NPDC029014 | reverse complement strand
TCTCCCCCCCCCCCCCCCCCCCCGTCCCCCCCCCCTCCCCCCCCCCCCCCCCCCCCCCCCCCCCCCCCCCCCCCCGGACCCGGGAAGACCTGCGGACGGCCCGGTCACGGGGCCGGCGGGCCTCAGGCCAGGGTCGCGATCGCCTGGTTGAAGGTCGCCGACGGACGCATGACGGCGGCGGCCTTCGCCGGGTCGGGCTGGTAGTAGCCGCCGATCTCGGCCGGGGAGCCCTGGACGGCGACGAGCTCGCCGACGATGGTCTGCTCGGCCTCGGTCAGCGACTTGGCCAGCGGGCCGAAGGCGGCCGCGAGCTCCGCGTCGTCGGTCTGCTTGGCCAGCTCCTGCGCCCAGTACAGGGCCAGGTAGAAGTGGCTGCCGCGGTTGTCGATGCCGCCGACGCGACGGGTCGGCGACTTGTCCTCGTTGAGGAAGGTGCCGGTGGCGCGGTCGAGGGTGTCGGCCAGGACCTGGGCGCGGGCGTTGCCGGTGGTGGTGGCGAGGTGCTCGAAGGAGGCGGCCAGCGCGAAGAACTCGCCGAGCGAGTCCCAGCGCAGGTAGTTCTCCTTGACCAGCTGCTGGACGTGCTTCGGGGCGGAGCCGCCGGCGCCCGTCTCGAACAGGCCGCCGCCCGCCATCAGCGGGACGACCGACAGCATCTTGGCGCTGGTGCCCAGCTCCAGGATCGGGAACAGGTCGGTCAGGTAGTCGCGCAGGACGTTGCCGGTCACCGAGATGGTGTCCTCGCCGCGGCGGATGCGCTCCAGGGAGAACTTGGTGGCCTCGACCGGGGACAGGACCTTGATCTCCAGGCCCTCGGTGTCGTGCTGCGGCAGGTACGCGTCGATCTTCGCGATCAGCTGCGCGTCGTGGGCGCGGGTGGCGTCCAGCCAGAAGACGGCCGGGGAGCCGGTGGCGCGGGCGCGGGTGACGGCCAGCTTGACCCAGTCCTGGATCGGCGCGTCCTTGGTCTGGCAGGCGCGGAAGATGTCGCCCTCGGACACCTCCTGCTCCAGCACGGTGGCGCCGGCGGCGTCGACGAGGCGGACGGTGCCGGCCGCGGCGATCTCGAAGGTCTTGTCGTGGGAGCCGTACTCCTCGGCCTTCTGCGCCATGAGGCCGACGTTCGGGACGGAGCCCATGGTCGACGGGTCGAAGGCGCCGTGGGCCTTGCAGTCCTCGACGACGGCCTGGTAGACGCCGGAGTAGCTGCTGTCCGGGAGGACGGCGAGGGTGTCGGCCTCCTGGCCGTCCGGGCCCCACATGTGGCCGGAGGTGCGGATCATGGCCGGCATCGAGGCGTCGACGATGACGTCGGACGGGACGTGCAGGTTGGTGATGCCCTTGTCCGAGTCGACCATCGCCAGGGCCGGGCCCTCGGCGAGCTCGGCGTCGAAGGAGGCCTTGATCTCGTCGCCCAGGCCGTTCGGGACGGACGCCAGGCCGTTCAGGATGGCGCCGAGGCCGTCGTTCGGGGACAGGCCGGCGGCGGCCAGGACCTCGCCGTACTTGGCGAAGGTCTGCGGGAAGAAGGCGCGCACGACGTGGCCGAAGACGATCGGGTCGGAGACCTTCATCATCGTGGCCTTGAGGTGCACGGAGAACAGCACGCCCTCGGCCTTGGCACGGGCGACCTGCTCCGACAGGAAGGTGCGCAGGGCGGCGACGCGCATGACGGAGGCGTCGACGACCTCGCCGGCCAGGACCGGGACGGACTCGCGCAGGACGGTGACGGCGCCGTCGGCGGCCACGTGCTCGATGCGGAGGGTGCCGTTCTCGGCGACGGTGGCGGACTTCTCGGTGGAGCGGAAGTCGTTCTCACCCATGGTGGCGACGTTGGTCTTGGACTCGGCGGTCCAGGCGCCCATGCGGTGGGGGTGGGTCTTGGCGTAGTTCTTGACCGAGCCGGGGGCGCGGCGGTCGGAGTTGCCCTCGCGCAGGACCGGGTTCACGGCGGAGCCCTTGACCTTGTCGTAGCGGGAGCGGATCTCGCGCTCCTCGTCGGACTTCGGGTCGTCCGGGTAGTCCGGGAGCGCGTAGCCCTGGCCCTGGAGCTCGGCGACCGCGGCCTTCAGCTGCGGGATGGAGGCCGAGATGTTGGGCAGCTTGATGATGTTGGCTTCCGGCGTCTTCGCCAGCTCGCCGAGCTCGGCGAGGGCGTCGGCGATGCGCTGGCCCTCCTCCAGGTACTCGGGGAAGGAGGCGATGATGCGACCGGCCAGGGAGATGTCACGGGTCTCGACATTCACACCGGCCGTCGACGCGTAGGCCTGGATCACAGGCAGGAAGGAATACGTCGCGAGGGCCGGGGCCTCGTCAGTGTGCGTGTAGATGATGGTCGAGTCAGTCACCGGATGCTCCGCTCCACAGTCTGCGTCTCACGTCTGCAAGATTGCTCGACATCAAGATATCTCGTGATCCGGCAGGTCTGGACAGTCCCCTGCCCGATGCGTCGCGAGACGCTTGTCACCCCTGTGCCGGGTGCGGCGTTCTGACCGGCGGATTCCCGGCCCCGGAGACGGCGAGAGCGCCGCCCCCCGGATGTCTCCGGCGGGGGCGGCGCTCAGGCGTTCGGACGTACCGGCCTGCCGGCCGGCGGACGGCCGGATCAGGCGTGGACGGCCTTCGGGTTCGGGCCGTACTGGTTCGGCTGCGGCTGGCCCTCGGAGGCCATGAGGACGATCAGCCAGATGCCACCGATCAGCGGGACGAGGCCGATGAACATCCACCAGCCGGACTTGCCGGTGTCGTGCAGGCGGCGGATGCCGACGGCCAGGCTCGGGAGCAGCACGGCGAGGGCGTAGATGCCGTACAGCAGCGGGTAGGTGCCGAGGGCACCGTCGACGACGGCGAGGATGATCGCGGCGGCCATGTTGAACAGGAAGAACATCCAGTACTCCTGCCGGCGGGCGCGGCCGGAGAAGACGGCGTACTTCTTGAGAACGTCGGTGTAGTGGTTCACAGGTCCCCCCTGAGGACGGTTCGACGGCCCGTCCTGCTGGAGCAAGCCGGGGCAGAACTTATGCCCCGCTTACGTCGCGGTCAAGCCACTTACGGAGCAGGCGGAATGGGTCATTCCGATGCCCTGGGCGACCAATTCCACCGCCCCCGGGGGCCACTTGGAACGCACCGGCGATCACATGTCACGCGGCGTGACGAAAAGGAGGTGGCGCGAGGTGTCCAACGGGGCGCGAGTGTCGTTTTGCCCGGTTCGCCGGAGCCGGCACCCGCACCGCCGGAGGCCCGGCAACCTGCGGATCGCAGCCCTCCGTTGCCCACATCGTTACGCCACCGCGACCTCGTCAGAGCCAGCCGTTGCGGCGGAACCCGCGGTGGATGACGAAGCACGCCACGGCCATCACGCCGAGCACGGCCGGATACCCGTAGGTCCAGTGCAGTTCGGGCATGTGGTCGAAGTTCATGCCGTAGACCCCGCAGACCATGGTCGGCACGGCGACGATGGCCGCCCATGCGGTGATCTTCCGCATGTCCTCGTTCTGGGCCACCGTCACCTGGGCGAGGTGGGCCTGGAGGATGGAGTCGAGCAGGGCGTCGTAGCCGTTGATCTGGTCGGTCGCCCGGGTCAGGTGGTCGGCCACGTCCCGGAAGTACGCGCGGGCCTCCGGCGGGATGGCCTGTATCGGCTGCGTGGCCAGCTGCTCCAGCGGCCGGGCCAGCGGGGCAACCGCCCGGCGCAGCTCCAGCAGTTCGCGCTTGAGCTGGTAGATGCGGCCCGCGTCGCCCCGGGCGCCGTTGTCGCTGAACACGGCGGTCTCGACGGCGTCGATGTCGTTCTGCACCGCGTCCGTGACGGCCACGTAGTCGTCGACGACGTGGTCGGCGATGGCGTGCAGAACGGCCGCCGGACCCTTGGCCAGTTGCTCGGGGGCCGCTTCCAGGCTCTCGCGGACCGGGCCGAGCGTGCCGCGGCCGCCGTGCCGGATGGTGATGACGAAGTCCTCCCCGGTGAAGGCCATCAGCTCGCCGGTCTCCACCACCTCGCTGGTCGCGGTGAGTTCCTCGTGCTCCACGTAGCGCACGGTCTTGAAGACGGCGAACAGTATGTCGTCGTACCGCTCCACCTTGGGCCGCTGGTGGGCGTGCACGGCGTCCTCGACCGCGAGCGGGTGCAGGCCGAACAGACTGGCCAGCCCGGCGAGCTCCTCCTGCGTCGGCTCGTGCAGACCGATCCACACGAAGCCCTCGCCCGTCTTGCGGACCCGCCGCAGCGCCTCCTCGACCTCGGCGCAGCCCTCCTGGCGCACCCCGTCCTGGTAGACGATGCAGTTGACCACCGCGCTGCCGAGCGGGGAACGGGCCGGGTGGCTCAGGTCGACGGCCCGCCGGTAGCCGCGGCGCACCGCCCGGCGCAGGTTGCTGAACATGGACAACGGTGTACTTCCCTTCGGCGGATCAGCGGCCAGTCTGCCACCGCCGCCGGTGCCCGCCTGTGCTCGCGCCGCGCCGCCGGGTCAGGCGCGGTCGACGAACACGCTCGTCGACTTCACCCGGGCCACGGCCCGCACCCCCACCTCCAGGCCCAGTTCCTCCACCGCCTCCCGGGTCAGCAGCGACACCACCCGGTGCGGCCCTGCCTGGATCTCCACCTGGGCGTCCACGATGCCGAGCTTGACCGCGGTGACGATGCCGGGGAAGGAGTTGCGCACCGAGGTGGACGGGGCTTCCTCGGCCTCGGCCGCCTCCTGCGCGACCTGGACGCAGAACGCGGCGAGGTCGGGCCCGTCCACCATGCGCCGCGCGCCCTCCCGGCGGGTCGGGAACCGCTCGGCGTCCGCCCAGCGGCGGGCCGTGTCGACGCTCACGCCGAGCAGCCGGGCCGCCTGGCCGATCGTGTAGGAGTCCATGGCCGCAGCCTACGGGCCGGAGGGGGACCACGCGGGCGCCCCGGGCAGGAGCGCTCCGGCCGCGGCGGCCGCGACCACGTCCGCGACCAGCGACAGGGCGGGCGAGTCGAGCTTCCACTGCTGCCAGTACAGCGGCACGTCGAGGGGCCGCCCGGGCAGCAGCAGCACCAGCTCGCCCGACCGGACCAGCGGCTCGGCCTGCGGCTGCGGGACCAGCCCCCAGCCCAGTCCGGCGGCGACCGCGTCGCAGAACCCCTCCGACGTGGGCACGTGGTGACGCAGCGGGCCGGCACCGGCGTCCTCGTCGCCCGTCAGCGAGCGTACGAAGGCGTCCTGGAGCACGTCCCGCCGGTCGAAGACGATCACCGGCGCCCGGCGCAGCGCCCGTTCCAGACCCGCCCCCCGCCCGGCCGGCTCGCCCGCGCCCGCCCCCGGCAGGTGCCGGGCGACGAACGCGGGGCTCGCCACCGGCAGGTACCGGGCCAGGCCCAGCCGCCGTACGGTGCAGCCCGCCACCGGGTCCGGGGAGGAGGTGACGGCTGCCATGACCTGGCCCTCCCGCAGCAGCGCCGTGGTGTGGGACTCGTCCTCCCGGTGCAGCTCGAAGAGGACCGGCGGGTCCTGCGGCACGCGGGTGAGGGCGGGCAGGAACCAGGTGGCGAGGGAGTCCGCGTTGACGGCGATGGGCAGCCGCACCGGCCCGCCCTCCTCCTGAGCCATGCCGAGCTCGGCCCGCGCGTCGCGCTCCAGCCGGGCCAGCTGCCGGGCGAACCGCACCACGACCTGCCCGGACTCGGTGGCCCGGACCGGTTTGGTGCGCATCAGCAGCACCCGCCCGGTCCGCTGTTCGAGGGCCTTGACCCGCTGGCTGACCGCCGACGGGGTGACGTGCAGGGCGGCCGCGGCCGCGTCGAACGTGCCCTCGTCCACCACGGCGAGGAGGGTGCGCACCTGGTCCAGGGGAAGTTCGTCCATCACGAACGCTAAGGGTACGTAAAAATCTTTAGCTGTACTGCACCCCATGCCGTTCATATGGTCGAACGCATGACACACGGCATCATCACGGCGGCCCTCGCCGGCTTCGGCACCGGACTCTCCCTCATCGTCGCCATCGGCGCCCAGAACGCCTTCGTCCTGCGCCAGGGGGCGCGCCGCCACGCCGTCCTCGCCGTGGTCGCCATCTGCGCCCTCTCCGACGCCGCCCTGATCGCCCTCGGCGTCGCCGGGGTCGGCGCCTTCGTCACCGCCTGGCCGGGCGCACTGACCGCCGTCGGCCTCGCCGGCGGCACGTTCCTGGTCTGCTACGGGGTCCTCGCCGCCCGACGGGTGCTGCGGCCGGTGCCCGGCGCCGCCCTGGACACCGCGGGGGCCACCTCCTCCTCCCGCCGCCGGGCCGTCCTCACCTGCCTGGCCATGACCTGGCTCAACCCGCACGTCTACCTGGACACCGTGCTGCTGCTCGGCTCCCTCGCCGCCGACCGCGGCGACCTGCGCTGGGCCTTCGGCATCGGGGCCGGGCTGGCCAGCCTGACCTGGTTCGCCGGCCTCGGCTACGGGGCCCGCATGCTCAGCGGCGTGCTCGCGCGGCCCAAGGCCTGGCGGGTGCTGGACGGCCTCGTCGCGGCGACCATGGTCACCATGGGCGGGATGCTGCTGGCCCGCGCCTGACCACCGTCCGGGCCACCCCCGGCCGGGCGTGGCCCGGCGGGGCGCGGGGTACGCACACCCCCCTGCCTCCGCCCGACCACAGGAGCCCGCCGTGCCCGACACCCCGCCCGACCGCCCGACCGACCGCCCCTCCCCCGAGCAGGTGCGCGCGTACTACGCCGCCCAGTCGGCCCCGCTCGTCGCCGCCACCGGCATCGTCCTGGACGACACCGGGCGGGTCCTGGTCCTGACCCCCTCCTACAAGGCGGGCCGGGAGCTGCCGGGCGGCACCGTCGAGGACACCGAGACCCCGGAGGAGGGGCTGGCCCGCGAGCTGAAGGAGGAGCTGGACCTGAGCGTTCCGGTCGGCCGGCTGCTCGCCGTGGACGCGCGGACCCCCGGTTCCCTCGGGCGCTCCCTCGTCGTGCACGTCCACCTCGTCGGGCCGCTGACCCCCGCGCAGGCCGCCGCGCTGTCGTTCCCCGACGGGGAGGTTCGTGAGGCCCACTGGCTCGCGCCGGAGGAGGCGTACGCGGTGCTGCCCGCCCGGATCGCGCCCCGGCTGCGCGCCGGGCTGGCCGCCCTGCGCGCGGGCTCGATCGCCCACCTCGTCGGCGGCGTGCCACAGGCGGGCTCGCCGGCCGGCCTGGACCCGCAGCGGCGCACGGCCCTGGAGCACGGGGGCCTGTTCGACGCGGCGAGCCACCGCGCCTCCCGCCCCAAGGTCCTGACGGCGGCGAGCATGCTGTGCACCGACGAGGCCGGCGGCGTCCTGCTGGTGGAGCCCGCGTACGGCAGGCCGGGCCGGTGGCACCTGCCCGGCGGCGGCATCGACAGCGACCTCGGCGAGATCCCGCGCGCCGCGGCCCGGCGGGAGGCCCACGAGGAGCTCGGCCTCGAACTGGAGCCGGGCCGGCTGCTCGGCGTCAACTGGGCCCACAAACCGGGTTACCCGGCCCGGATCCGCTTCCTCTACGACGGCGGGGTCCTGGACGCCGGCACGCTCGCCCGGGTCCGCCTGGCCCCCGGCGAACTGCTGCGTTGGCGGACGGCGGCCCCCAAGGAGCTGCGCGGTCTGGTCAAGCCGAACCTGCGCCGGCAGATCGAGGCCTGCCTGCGGGCGCGCGCGGAGGGCACCGGCCCGCTGGAGCTGCATGCGGGCCGCCCGGTCGGCGCGGGCGGGGGCGGGGCGGCCGACCGGAAGCGGTAGGGGCTGCTGGGCCATCCGGGCGGCCCCGTGGCGTGGCGACGCGCGGACGGCGGGCCGGTCTCACGCATCGTCGAAGGAGACAGTCCCCCCACGCCCCCACGTTCTCGCCTGCGGGAACGAGCGGAACCCATGGAGTCCACCATGTCCGCAGAACCGACCGGCTCAGCCCCCGGCCCAGGCTCCACCCCCGGACGCCGCACCGGGCCCGCCACCGGCACCGCCCCGCCCGCCGGCGCCGCCGCCCCACCCGATCCACGCCGCTGGTGGGTCCTCGCCGTCATCGGCCTGGCCCAGCTGATGGTCGTCCTCGACGCGACCATCGTGAACATCGCCCTCCCCTCCATCCAGGAAGACCTGGGCTTCTCCGACCAGCAGCGGCAGTGGGTGGTCACCTCGTACGCGATCGCCTTCGGCAGCCTGCTGCTGCTCGGCGGACGCCTCGCGGACCTGATCGGCCGCCGCCGGGCCTTCCTCACCGGCCAGATCGGCTTCGCCGCGGCCTCGGCCGTCGGCGGGGCGGCTGCCACGTTCGGCGTCCTCGTCACGGCCCGCACCCTGCAGGGCGTGTTCGCCGCCCTGCTCGCCCCGGCCGCGCTCTCGCTGCTCACGACCACCTTCTCGGCGCCCGCCGAACGCGGCAAGGCCTTCGGCGTGTTCGGGGCGCTGGCCGCGTCCGGGGGTGCGGTGGGGCTGCTGCTCGGCGGGGTGCTCACCGAGCACCTGAGCTGGCGCTCGACCCTGTACGTAAACGTCCTGTTCGCGGCCGTCGCCGTCACCGGCGGCGTACTGCTGCTGCGCCGGTCGGCTCCCACCGCCCCGCCCCGGCTGGACCTTCCGGGCACGGTCCTGGCCTCAACGGGGCTGTTCTGCCTGGTCTACGGGTTGGCCACCGCGGGCCCGCACGGCTGGCGCTCGCTGGAGCCGCTGGGCCTGCTCACCACCGGCGCGGCGCTGCTGGCCGCGTTCGCCTGGTGGCAGCGGCGCAGCCCGCACCCGCTGCTGCCGCTGCGGATCGTCCTCGACCGGGTCCGGGCGACGGCCCTGATGTCCGTGTTCATCACGGGCGTGGGCATGTTCGGGGTGTTCCTGTTCCTCACGTACTACCTCCAGCACACCCGCGGGTACGGCCCGGCCAGGACCGGCCTGGCGTTCCTGCCGATGTCCGGATGCACCATGCTCAGCGCGATCGGCAGCAACCTGGGCCTGCTCGGCAAGGCGGGCGGGCGGCCCCGCATCGTCACGGGCATGCTGCTCTCGGCGTGCGGGATGGCCTGGATGTCGCACCTGTCGGCCTCGGGGCCGTACGTCGTCGAGGTGCTGCCCGGGCAGATGGCGACGGGCCTCGGCATGGGGCTGATCACGGCGGCGGCCATGAACCTCGGCACGGCGGGCATCGACCCGCGGGACGCCGGGGTGGGCTCCGCGACGGTCAACGCCATGCGGCAGATCGGGGGGTCGGTCGGGACGGCCCTCATGAGCACCCTGGCCGCGGGCACCGTCTCCCGTGTCCTGGCAGGCCGGCAGCCCGCGCCGGAACTGATGGCGCGGGCTTCCCTGGAGAGCTACCACACGGTGTTCACGGCCTCGGCGGCGATCTTCACCGCCGGGGCCGTGCTGACCCTGTTCCTGCTGCCCGGCGGCCTGTCCACGCAGCGCGCGCACGGCGCTCCGGGCGGCCGCCGTCCCTCGGGGGCCTGAGCCCTAGGGACGCGACGGACGCCCCGGCGCCGCCGGCTCCTTGGGGGTCGAGGGGGAGGAGACGGACGGCGCCACGGGGGCGGAGCCCTGCGGGGCCGCGGGCATCGCCGCGTTCGCCGGGTTCGCCGGCGTCGCGGGGGTGGCGGGGGCCGCGGGGTTCGCCGGCGTCGCGGGGTTCGCGGGAGCCGTCGGCGTCGTGGGCGTGGCCGGGGTCGTGGCCACCGCGCAGTTCGCGACCGAGCTGCGGACCCGCTCGCCGGTCGAGAAGTGCTTCAGCTTGCAGGCGTTGGTCCCGAGGCCGCCGTCGACCTGAGCGTAGCCGGGGCCGATGGTCAGGACGGTGTCGTCCTGGCCGCGGACCTTGTCGTTGCCCGGGCCGCCCTGGACGATGCCCGCGGACTCCGCGCCCACCGACTTGGGCTCGATGATGTCGTGCTCGCTGCCGCCGAGGATCCGGCCGCCGAGGTCCACGTTGCCCGTGCGGATGGTGTCGCTGCCGTCGTTGCCGAACACCTGGCCGCCGCCGCGCTGGTACTCACCGGGCTCGCCCAGCACGCTGCCCGTGGTGATCTTGTCGGCTCCGTGGTCGCCGTAGACGGTGGCGCCGTGCTCGGCCGTGCCCATGACCAGCGCGGTGATGATGGTGTCGTCGCCCGCGCCGCCGCGCACGGACGCGTTGCCGTTGCGCGGGTAGAGGTTGTTGACCTGAATGGTGTCGTCACCCTCGCCGCCGAGCACCTGGGAGTCGACGACCATGCCCTTGACCCGGATGTTGTCGTTGCCGCCGGCGCCGTCGATGATGACGTTCTCGACGTCGTTCTCGCACAGGATCGTGTCGACGCCCGGCGTGCCTCTCACCACCGTCTGACCGGACCGGACCTCGACACCGTTGAGGTAGCACCAGTAGGACGGCAGGGAATCGGCGGCCTGGGCCGGGCCCGCCGCCAGCGCGGCGGCGGCGATGACCGAGCCGGCCAGGGCGTACGTGGCGGTGCGGAGTTTGCGGCGAGTGCGCAACATCAAATTCTCCCGAGCGTGGGGGGTGTGGTGGTGGGTGGTGCGTGGTGGTCGGTCAGGACAGCCCGTGGCGCAGCGGCGTGAGCTGTTCGATGTCGTAGCGGGCCCGCAGTCGGCTGATCTCGGCGGGATCCGGGGAGGTACCCGCGTCGAGCAGGGCGAGGAGCTCCTCGAAGTACCGCTCGTGGTCGGGCGGCGGTGAGGCCTGGAAGAACATGCGGGCCGGCTGGCCGGTGGGGTTGGCGAAGGCGTGCGGACAGCCCGGCGGGACCACGATCACGGTTCCGGGGGTGGCCCGTACGACCTGGCGCCCGTCGAGCGACTCCCAGTGTCGCCAGTCGTCGCCGCTGCGCACGCGCGGCTCGAACGCCATGACGTCGAGTTCACCCTCCAGGACGTAGAACAGTTCTTCGCTGCGCACGTGCCGGTGGGCCCCGACGTCGAATCCGGGCGGGACGACGACCTCGAAACTGGAGGCCACCGAGGAGTGCTCGCCGGTGACCTTGAAGGTGACCTGCTGGGCCTCGGTGTGGAGGGTGCGCCCGTGGCCGGGTGGGACGAGCAGGCCGTCACGGGCCACGTGCGCGGTCATGACCAGGTCACCGGCAGGCCTTCGGGGCCGCGGATCAGCGCCCCCGGCCGCCAGTGCAGTTCGTCCAGGGGGACGGTGAAGCGGATGTCCGGGAAGCGGTCGAGCAGCGCGTCGACGAGCAGCTCGGACTCCAGGCGGGCGAGCATGGCCCCGGGGCAGAAGTGGGGGCCGTACCCGAAGGAGACGTGCGGGTTGGGGCTGCGGTCCAGCTGCAGCTCGTGGGGGTCGGGGAAGACGTCCGGGTCGCGGTTGGCTGCCAGGTAGGAGACGTAGACGGCCTCGCCGGCCCGGATGCGGTGGCCGGCGACGGTGACGTCCTCCAGGGCGATCCGGGAGAGCCCCACCGCGTTGCGGTGGGGGATGTAGCGCAACAGCTCGTTCAGGCCGGCGGGGCGCAGGGAGGGGTCGTCGCGGAGCTTCTGCATCAGGTCCGGCCGGGTGAGCAGGATGTAGACCATGTTGCCCACGTTGTTGGTGACGGCCTCGCCGCCGATCTGGATGAGCAGGCCCAGGCCGGTGGCCTCCTCCAGCGTGACCTCGCCGTCGCGGACGGCCTTGTCGAGGAGTCCGATGACGCTGTCGTCGTGCGGCACCTCCCCGGAGCCCAACCGGGCGGCCAGGTAGGCCAGCGCCTCGTCCTTCGCCCGCTCGCTGCGCTCGGCGCCCTGGGCGGAGGAGAGGATGAGCGTGGTCCATTCGTGGACCATGGGCCGGTCCTCCTCGGGGACGCCCATCAGCTCGCACACGACGGCGAGCGGGAAGGGGGCGAGGAGGCGCTCGGTGAGGTCGGCGGGCGGCCCGTCGGCCAGGATCCGCCCGACGATGACGTCGAGCATCTCCTGGGCGCGGCGGCGGAGCCGCTCGACCCCGGTGGTGGTGAACGCGGCCGCGACGGTGCGCCGCAGTCGGGTGTGGTCGGGCGGGTCCTCGAAGCCGACCGCGCCCGGTGCGGGGATGAAGTGGGGGGCCAGCCGGGTGACGTCGTGCTCGGCGACCAGCTTGCGGCTGAACCGGGGATCGTTGGCCACCATCCGCACGTCGTCGTACCGGCAGACGAGCCAGGCCCAGCCGGACCCGTTGGGGAGGCGGATCCGGGTGACCGGCCCCGCCTCCATCAGGCCGGCGAGGACGGGGTCGAAGTCGACCCCGTCCAGGGCCGGGGTGGGCCAGTGCGTGATGGGTGGCCGTGCGGTTGCGGGGCCGTCCTTCAGCATGCTTCGGATTCCTCCCTCACCCGGTTCCTCATTGCGAGGTCCAGCTGCCCAGTGAGATCTCTGCGGTGATGCCCGGGCCGAATCCGGCCAGCAGGCCCTTCGCGGCGTCGGCCGTGCGGTTCTCGTCGAAGAGTCGACGCAGTGCGTCGAGGACGACGGCGCTGGCGATGTTGCCGTACTCGGTCAGTGTGGCCCGACTGAAGCGGAATGCTTCGGGTGCCACACCGAGGTACTTGCTGAGGTCGTCCAGGATGCGCGGACCGCCCGCGTGGATGATGTAGAAGTCCAGGGCGGCGGCGTCCCAGCCATGGGCTTTGGCCAGCTCCTTGAGGGACGGGGCGAGCGGTTCCATGGTGCCGGGAACTCGCCGGTCCAGCTTGAAGTGGAACCCGGTGGACTTGACGTCGTACATGATCCAGTCCTCGGTCCTGGGGATGATGTACGAGCTGTTGCGGTGGATCTCCATGCCCGTTCCGCCGCGGCCGCGGACCACTGCGGCGCCCACGCCGTCGCCGAACAGGCCGTTGGAGAGCAGGTTGCCGACCTCCAGGTCACTCGGCTGGTAGCACAGCGAGCAGAGCTCGCAGGAGACGATCAGGGCGTTCGCCTCGGGGTACGCGGTGCAGAAGTCGTGGGCCCGGTTGACCGCCGCCCCGCCCGCCGCGCAGCCCAGCTGGGCGATGGGCAGCTGCCGCGTGTCCGTCCGGAAACCCATCTCGTTGATCATCCACGCGGTGAGCGAGGGCATCATGAAGCCCGTGCACGACACGTAGATGATCATGTCGATGTCCTTGGCGCGCAGCTGCGCGTCCTCCAGCGCCTGCCGCACCACCGCGGGAACCCGGGCCTTGGCCTCGGATTCGTACACGGCGTTGCGCGATTCGAAGCCGGGGTGCTTGAGGGTCTCCTCGATGGGCTGCACGATGTGCCGCTTCGCTACGCCGGTGTTCCGGATCAGACGCAGCGCCAGTTCGAGCTGAGGATGGTCCGCGTGGACGGACCGGCACAGGTCGAGGGTCTGCTCCATCGTGATCACGTGCTCGGGTACGGACACCGTTGGCCTGCACAGAGTCGCCATGGGTGGCTCTCCTTTCGTGTCTGACACAGCCTCACGGACCCCGGGCCGATGCGCGCGCGGGACTACGGCGTTGGGGGACATGGGCCAATCCGGTGACGCTGCCGGAGGAAGGCAGCGGTGCGCGGGGCGAGCGGGAAGGGATGGGCTGGTCGATATGTCCGCGGAAGTTCCTTTTCCGCGGGATCGAGCCGCGGGGGGTGCCATCCACGCAGGGAGATGTGAACGATGACGTCAGACCCGCACACGGCCGTGGAGCCCGGCAAGGACCCGGCCACGGACGAGACGGTGCACTGCTGGAGCCTGGACGACTTCGAGGCCCTCGAGTTCGACCCGTTCCTGCACGACCGCCTGAAGGAGAAACGGGCCGCCCGGATCCAGCTGCCGTTCGGCCAGGGCAGCGCGTGGCTGATGTCCCGCTACAGCGACGTCAAGGCGGCCACGACCGACCCCCGCTTCAGCAGGGAGGAACTGGTCGGCCGTTCGGTGACGGCCTCCTCCCCGCACGCGATCGCCTCGCAGAAGGCGTCGCTCAACTACGCGGACCCGCCCCGTCTGAACAACATGCGCCGGGTGGTGGCGCGGGCCTTCACCGGCAAGGCGATGAACCGGCTGCGCCCGACGGTGCAGCAGACCCTCGACGGCCTCCTGGACGCGATGGAGCGGCACGGATCGCCCGCGGACCTGGTCGAGCACCTGCACGGTCCGCTCCCGCTCGCGGCCGTGGCCGACCTGCTGGGCATGCCGCAGGAGATGCGGGCGGACATGACCTCCTGGGCGAACGTGGCCATGACGCCGGGCCCGGCCCCCGCCCAGAGCGTCGACGCCCTGAAGACGGTCCGCGAGACGATCGTGGCCCTGCTCGACATGCGCCGCAAGAAGCACGGCGACGACCTGGCCGGAGTGCTCACCGCCGCCGCCGCGGCCGGCGAGATCACCGACGACGAAGCCGTCTCCCTGGCCACCGCCATCCTGGTGAGCGGGGCGCACGCGGTCCGCAACAACAGCGCCAACATGGTCTACGCCCTGCTCACCCATCCGCAGCACCTCGAACGGCTGCGCGCCGAGCGGCACCTGATCCCCCAGGCCGTCGACGAACTGCTGCGCTTCATCCCGCACCGCAGCGGAGTGGGCCTGCCGCGGATCGCGATGCGGGACGTCGAGATCGCCGGGGTCACCATCAAGGCCGGTGAGGCGGTCTACTCCTCGTACCTGGCCGCCAACCGCGACCCCGAGGTCTTCCCCGACCCCGACACCCTCGACTTCGACCGCGGCCCGATCGCCCACATGGCCTTCGGCAACGGCCCCCACCACTGCGTCGGCTCGATGCTGGCCCGGATGGAGTCCGAGCTCATGCTGGCCACGTTGCTCGACCGCTACCCGCGCCTCGCCCTGGCCGTCCCGCCGGAGCAGGTCGAATGGCAGACCGGCGGGCTGATCCGCGGACCCCAGTCCCTCCCGGTGTCCTGGTGATACGCCGGCACCGGATCCGGGTGGTGCGGGGCCGCCCCGACCACATAGAACTGGCGGCCCTCACGGCCGCCCTGATGATGTTGGCCCGTACGGGCGCGCTGGCAGTGCCGCACCACTCGACCCGGCGTCACCGCGCCCACTGGGACCGCAACCTGCCGTCCCTGGTCGAGCATCCCGTGCACTCCTGGCGCGCCCGTCCGCGCCCCCCGTTCACCCACTGAGGGTGGCGGGGGCGGACGGCGCCCCCGCCGGGGCCGGCGGCGTCTACGCGGAAGCGGGCGCCGCCGGAGCCGCGGGGGTGGCGGGGGCGGCCGGAGCCGCGGGGGCGGCAGGAACGGCGGGCGCGGCAGGAGCGGCCGGAGCCGCGGGGGCCGTGGGGGCCGCCGGGGTCTGCGGGTCGCAGGTCACCTCGTCGCGCGGGATGTAGTGGGTGTGGTACGTCTCCCGCTTGACCTCCTGCCCGCCCCGCAGGAAGAGCCGGTCGACGGCCACGTCGAAGCCCTCCAGCGGCGTCTGCACCTCGCACTTCGGACCCGAGTCCTCGATCTTCTTCGGCGGGGTGACGTTGGTCCGGGGGCCCTTGACGGCGCGGATCTCGTCGTACGCCTTCGTGCCGAGCAGGGTGACGGTCAGCGAGGAGTCCGTGGACTTCGCCCGGACGTAGACCGCGCTGCCGGAGTCGTTCTTCCAGCGCAGGTCGAGGGTGCCCCAGGCGACGGTGGCCTCGCGGCCCTCGGGGTAGCGCTCGATGTAGAAGGAGTGCGCCCCGTGCTCCAGCGGCTTCAGGCCGGCGAAGAACATGGCGTTGTACATCGTCGTCGCGACCGCCGAGACGCCGCCGCCGGGCGACTTCACGAACCGGCCGTCGTTGATCATGATCCCGTCGACGAAGCCGTTCGCCTCGGTCCGCTCGCCGACCGTCTTGTTGAAGCTCCAGGTCTCGCCCGGCCGGACGACCGAGCCGTTGATCAGCTCCACCGCCCGCCCGATGTTGGTGGTGCGGTACGGGGCGGCCGGGAAGTTGACCGTGAAGGTCGACAGCTGCTCCTTGATGCCGAGCTGCCGGGCCTCCTGCGCGGTGAGCCGCGGCGGGACGGCCGTCGTGGCGAGTTCCGCCGTACGGGCGTCGCCCGTCCGGGTCAGCAGCGGCAGGACGGCGTCCCCGAGGTCCTTCGCGGTGACCTTCACGCCGTTGCGCGCGTCCCGGGTGACCACGGCCCGACCGGCGGCGTCCGCGTCGAAGGCGACCGTGCGCGGGGCCTTGGTGATCGCGGCCACCTGCCGGGCGACGGCCTTCTCCGCGAGCAGCCCCGCGGAGTCGAGCTTCGGGACGAGCCGGCCCGCGGCGTCGGCCTTGAGCGTCAGGTGACGGCCGAGGACCTCCGGGGTCAGGACGATCCGCTTCCCGGCAGCGGTGAGGGTGACGGGCCCGGACATCGCGGGCTCGGCGAACTCCTTCATGGCCCGCGCGGTCTCCTGCGCGCCGACCGCCGGGTCAGTGAGCACCACCGGCAGGCTCGCGGGCCCGGCCTGGGGGCTCAGGTAGGCGGCGCGGACGACCTGGGCCGCCTGGTCGGCCCGTACGGTCACCCCCTGGGCGGGGGCGACGGACCGGGCCTCGCCGTCGCTGAAGGTGACGGAGCCGTCGCGGGGCGCGCTCCCGGCGGAGTCGGCGAGCGCCTCGGCCGCCCGGGCCGGGCCGGCGGGGCCGTCGACGACGCGGACGACCGGCTCGACGGCGCGGTTCTCCGCCGGCGCGACCAGCCGCCCGATCACGGTGACCGGGTCGGAGCCGGACTGCGCGGCGCGGTCGACGGTGGCCTCGGTGTCGAGGGAGAGGCCGAAGGAGGCGGGCACGGCCTGCGCGGTGCGGCCGCCTTCGAGCTGCAGCGTGATCGGTGCGGCGGCCGCCGGGCCGAGGCTCCGTTCGAGGGCGGTCAGGGCCTCCGCGCGGCTCATGCCGCCGATGTCGACGCCGCGGACGCTCGTGCCGTCGGCGATGACGTCGCCCGCCGCGAGGCCGGCGAGGTACAGGCCGCCGAAACCGAGTACGACGGCTCCGCCCGCGAGGGGCAGGGCCGTACGCCAGTCGTTCAGCAGGCGGTGTGCGCGTCGCATGTCTCTCCCGTGGCGGCGGTGTGCCGTATCGCAGTGGTGGCTGTGGCGGCCGGCGACCCACCGAGACACGAACCGTGCGCCGGACCGCTCACCAGGATTCACCAATTCGGACGAAAACGACCAAAAATGTGCGTGTTCTCACGTCCGCTCCCATCTCGGACAGCCGCACGGAACATAAGTAGGGCCACTTACCCGGAATTGGCCCTGTGCGGACGCGAAGCGCATGCCACACCGTGTGGAACGACGGTCTTTGGCTCGCACGAAAGGCACCACCCGTGTCCACCGCCGCACCCTCCGCACGCCCCGCGGGGCGCCTCCCCCGCCGGCTCCTCCAGCTCTACGCCGGCCTCGCCCTCTACGGCGCGAGCTCGGCGCTCCTGGTCCGGGCGGGGCTCGGGCTGGGCCCCTGGGACGTCTTCCACCAGGGCCTCGCCGAGCACACCGGGTGGACCATCGGCACCGTGTCCGTGGCCGTCGGGGCGCTGGTGCTGCTGCTGTGGTGGCCGCTGCGACAGCGGCCCGGCCTGGGCACCGTGTCCAACGTGTTCGCGGTCGGACTGTCCATGGACGCCACGCTGGCGGTGGTGCCCGACGTGCACGGCGTCGCGGCCCGGGTGGCCGTGCTGGTCGCGGGCGTCCTCCTCAACGGCGTCGCCACCGGCCTGTACATCGCAGCCGCCTTCGGGCCGGGCCCGCGCGACGGCCTCATGACGGCGCTGCACCGGCTCACCGGGCGGTCCCTGCGGCTGGTGCGCACCGGGATCGAGCTCGCCGTGCTCGCCGCCGGCTTCCTCCTCGGCGGCAGCGTCGGCTTCGGCACCATCGCGTACGCGCTGGCCATCGGCCCGCTCGCCCAGTTCTTCCTGCGGGTCTTCGCGCTGCCCGACTCCGCCGGCCGGGGTCAGCCGTCGCCCTTGCGCAGCACGTCGTCGACGGCCCGCCCCTCGGCCTCGGTGAGCCCGGCCGGTCCGAGCGGGACGCCGAGCGCCTCGGCCAGGGCCCGGTGATGCAGGTCGAGCACCGACTCGACCAGCGTGGCGAACTCCTCCAGCGCGGCCCGGGCACGGGACCGGCCCGCCGCGGCGACGCAGCCGCCGACGGCCAGAGCCGGCCACCACCACACCCCCACGACCAGGTACAGGCAGCCCCACCCGGCCAGGGTCACCGCCTCCGCGAACCCGGCGCGGGCGGCCACCACCGGCTGGCGCACCTCGTCCGCGAGCATCAGCCACACCCGCGGCCAGGCCGCCCCGGCGTCGAACCAGTACTGCGCCCTGATCCGGGCCTCCAGCAGCCCGACCCGGTCGCTCATCCACGTGTGCCGCCGCGGCAGGTAGGCCTCCACCGCCCCGGTGCCCCGCCGCTCGGCCTCCCGCAGCGCCCGGCGCCGTCGCCGCCCGGCCCCCCACACCCCCGGGTGCAGCCAGAACCGTTCGAGGGCGCGTCCGAGGACGCCCGCTGCCGTGCCGGCCAGCCCCGCGGCGAGCAGGAGCACGGCGGTGTCCACCGCCGCCCGGGCGGGCCGGCCCTGCCAGCGACGGGCGACGGCGTCCGCCCAGGCGGCCAGGGAACCGGTGTCGAGGGCGTGGCCGTGGCCGAGGTGCCGGCCCGCCGCGGCCACGAGCACCAGCAGCAGGCCGGGCAGCAGGACGGCCCGGAACCAGCGGCTGCTGACGTGCCTGCCGACCTCGGAGAGGAGGCCGGTGATCACGTGGACCCGGCCGAGGGCCCGGCGGTCGGCCCGACCGGGGGCCCTGCCGGGGGCCCCGCCGGGGCGGCGACGGGCCGCATGGCCGTGCCGTAGGCGTGGCAGGCCGGTACGTGACCCTGCGCGTCCCGGCCGGCGGTCCGCTCGCAGCGGTCGCTCGGGCAGCCGTAGCGGCCGGCGCCGGCCGACGGCGTACGCGGGGCGCCGGGGAAGCCGGCCATCGCACCGGCCCCGCGGTCCGACCAGCTGCGGACCGGCCCGTCCGGTCCGCCCGAACCGCCGTCCTCGTGCAGCCACTTGCGTACGGCGCGGCGGGCGGAGCCGCCCTGCCGGACCCGGGCCGCGTCACGCTCCAGGCGCTCGCCGACCCCGGTCACCCGCGCCTGCTCGCGCAGCCCGGCGAGGCCGGCGCACCACTGCGCCAGCGCCGCCGCCTCCGCCTCGGCCGCCCCCGCCCCGGCCGTCTCCTCCACCGCCATGCACGCCCACCCCTTCCGTCCCCGCCGGCCGCCCCGCCCGCCGCACGGGCGAGGCTACCTACTGGCACCCTCACGTGACACAGGGCTACGGTAACGAGGGGGCGACAGAAGGGCCGGGGGGCATGTGGCGGCGTCGGCGCGGCGGTGAGCAGAGCCGGATCGAACGGGCGGTCCGGGAGTACGTGGACACCGGGCGCACCGAACCCCTGCACGATCCACGGCTCGACGCCGAAGCGGAGCGGCTGCTCGCGGCCGCGGACGGGCAGCCCGCAGGGTCGGATCCCCGCCGCGAGGCGCTGCTCCGGGTCGGACGGTTGCGGGTGGTCCGCTGGGACGGCTACGACCGCAGGGGCGGACTGCCCGACCTCGCCACCACCGTGCACCTCCTCGGTCTCCGGCACGACACGACGCCGGGGTCGGTCGAGCCCCGACTGTGGGAACTCGCGGTCGAGTTCGGCGCCGATCCGCAGAGCCGCGCCCGGGCGGCGAACGTCCTGGTGGACACCGCGCGCCGGCAGGGCGTGGACGAACTGCCCGGCCTCGTCGCCCTCCACCACGCCGTGTCCGACCTGCCCGAGGACGATCCGCACTGCGGCGCGTTCCGCCTGGTGCTCGCCGCGGGCTGGCTCGACCGGTTCGCGCGGACGGCCGAGGACCGGGACCTCGACGCGGCCGTGGCGTGGGCGCGGGCGGCGCTGGCCCTGGCGCCGGCGGCCGGCCCGGGGCGCGATGCGTTCCTCCAGGTGCCCACGGCCGTGATGACGCGCGAGCTCGCCCGACACGACACCCCGGAGAACGCGGCGGTCACCGTGGAGGTGTGTCGCAAGCTGCTGGCGGTCCGCCCGGACCCGGGGCCCGAACGCACCGACGCGCTCGCCCAGTTGGGCGGTGGCCTGCACGCCCGGTACCGGCACACGCAGCGGATCGGGGACCTCGACGAGGCGGTTGCCGTCCTGCGCTCCGCGGTCGCACCGGGCACGGCGCCACCGCACCGGGCGTCCCGCGGCGGGACCCTCAAGAGCCTCGCCTCGGCCCTGCACCACCGGTACGAGGACACCGGCGACCCTGCGGACCTCGACGCGGCGATCCGCGCCGTGGAGGCGGCCGTCGCACCCGGGGTCCTCGCGGACCGGGCCGAGGCGGCGCAGTGGCAGGGGTTGCTGCCGGGGCTGCGCCGGGAGCTCGCCGCCCTCCCGCGCCGGACGCGGCCGCGCCCCCCGGAGCCCGCGCCGACGCCCCACCAGCGGGCCGAGGAGGGCAGGTTGCTGCTGCTGCGGGGCGGCGGGATCGCGGCGGACAGCCGTCCGCTGCTCCGCGACCTGGCCATCGAACTGATCGGCCCGGCCCTGCGCGAGTTGCCCGAGGACTTCGCCGACCGGGGCCTGTACAGCGCGCACCTGAGCGAGGCCCTGCTGGGCCGCTACCGGACCGGGACCGGGGACCCGGCCGACCTGGAGGCGGCCGTGTGGTTCGCCCGCGAGGCCGTACGGCTGCGGCACGTGGGGGACCCCGGGAACCAGGTCGCCTACCTGCTGGCGCTGGCCCAGGCCACCGAGTCCCGGTACGAGCGCACCGGCGACGCGCAGGACCTCGATGCCGCGATCGCCCTCCACCGCGAACTCGTGGGCCTGCACCCGCCCCGGCCGGACCAGCGCTGGCACTGCCTGCACAGCCTCGGCAAGGACCTCCTGTGGCGGTGGCAGCGGCGCACGGCCGCCGGCGGGGCGGCCGGCGCGGTGCCCGAGCCGGGGGCGGCGGCCGACATGGACGAGGGGATCGACGCGCTGCGCCAGGCGCTGGTCCTCGTACGCCCGCCGCAGGAGCAGTACGTCGTCAACGCCCTGAACCTCGGTCTCGCCCTCGCCCAGCGGCAGGAACGCACGGGCGGCGCGCACGACCTGGAGCAGGCGCGGGCCTGCCTGTCCGCGCTCGTCGCCGCCGTCCCCGCCGGCGACGCGCGACTGGAGCGCGCCCATGCCCTCCTGGCGACGGTCGAGCGCCGGCTGCACGCACAGGGCGCGCTGCGCGAGGAGGCGTCGTCCCGGCTGAAGGGCGCCCGGTTCGTCTCGCCGCGCGAGGAGCCCGGGACCCCGCCGGAGGAGGCGGGCCGGCCGGGAGCCGACCCGGAGGCCGTCGTCCGGTACGCCCACCGCCTCGCCGGCCTGCTCAAGCACTACGACCGCACCGGCGACCCGGCCCTGCTCGCACGGGGCCTGGACGAGGGCGAGCGCGTCCTGTCCGGCATGCCGGGCGGACACCCCGGCCGCCCGGAGCTGGAGGCCCGGGTCGGGGCACTGCTGCTGCGCCGCTTCGAGCAGGACGGGGGCCCCGCCGACCTCGACCGGGCCATCGGGCTGCTGCGCAGCGGCGCCTACGGCCCGGGTCCCAACATCCGGCGTCTGCGGGCGGCGCTCGGCATGCCGGAGGCCGACCTGGACGCGCTCCGCCGCGTCGTCGGCAGCCAGGTGGACGCGCTGTTGGACATGGAGCCGGACCCGGGCCCGGAGCTGTCGGCGCTGGCCGCCGCCTGCGTACGCCGCTTCGAGCGCGACGGGGCGCGCGCCGACCTGGACGAGGCGGTGGCCGCCGCCCAACGCGCCGTCGAGGTGGACGACGGGTTCGACCGGCCCATGACCTGCGTACGGCTGATGACGTGGGGCACGACCCTGGCCCTGCGGCAGCGGTACACCGGTGACGCGGCCGACCTGGACCGGTCGATCGACCTGGGGCGCCGGGTGCTGGAGGTGGCCGGGCTGATGTCGGGGGCGTCCGCGGCCGAGGTGCTCGGCGCGGCGCTGCCCAACCTCTCCAGCCGGCTGCGCTCCCGCTACCTGGCGCGGGGCACGCCGGAGGACCTCGACGAGGCGGTCGACCTCGCCCGGCGGGCCCTGGCCCTGGACGCGGACACCGGGACGGACCCGGCAGCGGGCGGAGGGACTGCGGCAGGGGAGCATCCGGCGGACACCGCGCGGGGCAACCTCGCCCTGGCCCTGTGGGACCGGGCCCTGCTGCGGGAGGACCTCGGCGACCTGGACGCGGCCGTGGCCCAGGCGCGGGCGGCGGCCCACGGGCTGCACCCCCTCTCGCCGCGGCGCGCCCATGCCCTCCGGTCGCTGGCGGCGATGCTCGCCGACCGCAGCGCCCTGCAGGAGCGGGTGACGGACGGCGGGCACGGCACGGACGGCGCCGCTGCCGCCGAGCGGGACGCCGCGGAGGCGCTGGACACGTATGCGGAGGCGGCGCAGTGCCTCACCTCGCCGCCCCACGAGCGGCTGGACGCCGCGGTGGCCCGGGGCCGGTTCGCCGCCGGGCGGGCCGCCGCGGGGAAGGCCGGCTGGGAGGCCGCGGCGGACGGTTTCGCGGAGGCCGTCGACCTGCTGCCGCTGACCGCCTGGCGCGGTCTGGGCCGCGGTGACCGGGAGCGGCTGCTGGCCCCCCGTTCGCACGTGGCGACCGAGGCCGCGGCCTGCGCCGTCGCCTGCGGCCGGCTGGAGCAGGCCGTGGAACTCCTCGACCAGGGCCGCTCGGTGCTGTGGGGGCAGGCCCTGGACGCCCGTACCGACCTGTCGGACCTGGCGCGGGCGTACCCGGAGGACGCCCGGCGGCTCGGCCTGCTGCGGGCTGCCCTGGAACAGGATCTGGTCGTGGCCGGTCCGGGGCCGGGGCCGACGGACGGGGCGCAGCGGCAGCGGCGGTCGGCCCGGGAGTGGGACGCGCTGGTGACGGAGATCCGGACCCGGCCGGGCTTCGCGTACTTCATGCTGCCTCTGCCGTTCGCCGCGTTGTCGCAGGCCACCGCGGGCGGGCCGCTGGTCCTGGTCAACGTGAGCCGGTACCGCTGCGACGCCCTGGTCGTCACGCCGGGGCGGGTCCGGCTGGTCCCCCTGCCGGACCTGGACGCGCAGGAGGCGCAGGAGCGGACGCAGCGCTACCTGGCCGCGGTGGCCCGCGTAGGCCGGCCGGGCGCGGCCGTCGGGCCCGTGCAGCAGACCGTGCTGGACACCCTGGAGTGGCTGTGGGACACGGTCGCCGCGCCCGTGCTGGACTCCCCCGGCGCTGCCGCCTGGCGGGGGCGGCGGGTGTGGTGGTGCGCCACGGGTCCGCTGGCCCTGCTCCCCGTCCACGCGGCCGGCTACCACGACCCCGACGACGAACGGCCGGACGACGCGGTGGCGGAGCGCGTGGTGTCCTCCTACATGCCGACCCTGCGCGCCCTGGCCCGGGCGCGGGACCGCCGGGACGGGTCGGTGCCGCGCGGGGGCCGCCGGCTCCTGACCGCGGCGGTGTCCGGGCGGCCGGGGTACGCGCCCGCGCTGGAGCCGCTGCCGGGTGTCCGCCGGGAGGCCGAGGCGCTGCGCCGGCGCTTCCCCGAGCGGCACACCGTCCTGGCGGAGGCGGACGCCACCCGCGGCCGGGTGCTCGACCTGCTGGCCTCGCACCCCTGCGTCCACTTCGCCTGCCACGGCGGCCAGGACCTGGCCGACCCCGCGCAGGGCGCCCTGTACCTGCACGACGGCCCGTTGACGGTGACGGACCTGGCCCGGCTGGAGCTGGAGTCGGCGGAGCTGGCGGTGCTGTCCGCCTGCCAGACTGCGGTCGGCGGGGCGGAGTTGCCGAACGAGGCGATCCACCTGGCCGGGGCGCTGCTGCTGGGGAACTTCCGGCAGGTGGTCTCCACGCTGTGGACGGTGGGCGACGACACCTCCCGGCGGGTGATGGACACGCTGTACGGGATCCTCGCCGACCGGGACCCGGACCCGGCCGGCACCTCCGGCCCGTCGGGCACCTCGGGCGCGTCCGGCCCGTCGGGCACCTCGGGCGCGTCGGGCACTGCCGGTTTCCCCGACGGGGCCCCGGCCATCGACCCGGCCCGGGCCGCGCACGCCTTGCACGAGGCGGTCGTCCGGATCCGCCGGGAGGACCCGTACCGCCCGCTGGCCTGGGCCTCGTACGTCCACTTCGGCCCCTGAGCGGGCCGGGGCCGCACGCGTGGGGCCCGGCAGGGCCCGGGCCCGAAGCCGGGCCTTCCGAAGTCCCGGACGTCGCACACCCGTCCGGGCTACGGTGATCACGTCGTCGGGCGGGGGCCGGGTGGCCGGGCCGGAGGGGGCGGGAGCATGCCGGAACGAGGGCAGGAGCCGGGGCGCGGCCGGCTCGGGCGCTGGGGCGGACGCCTGCCACGGGCCGGGTTGTTGGCGGCGCTCGGGGTGGTCGTGGCGGCCGCCGCCGTGGCCGCCGCCGTCTTCGCGCCGGGCGAGGTGCTGCCCTGGGCGGGCGGGGTCGCCACGGCGGCCCTGGCCGGCTACCTGGGGCAGGTGGCTCCCGCCCAGCTCGGGACGGCCGTCGGCCGCCGCCGCACCGGGCCGGATGCGGAACCGGCCGGGAGCGCGGCTCCGTTCACCTTCGCGGTGGGGATCCGGAACCAGGACCTCGTCTCGTTCGACCTCGGCGACCGGGTCGTCGACGTCCCCGCCGCCGGCCACACCGTACGGCTCGTGGTGACGGGCACCGGGCCGCGGCCCGTGGTGCTGACGGGGCTGCGCGCCGAAGTGCTCGGCCGCGGCGAACGGTACGGGGAGCTGGCCCGGCACGCCGCGGCCATCCCGCCGCGGACGTTCGCCGTGGCGCTGGACGGGAACCCACCGGTGGTGCGCCCGCTCGGGGACACGGATTTCCCGTACGGGCTCGCCGCCGACGAGACCGAGGTGTTCGACCTGCGCGCCGACCTCGGGCACGGCCATGCGGAGTGGGTGCTGTGGCTGGACTGGACCACCGCCGACCGGGGCGGCACCACCCGGATCGACCTCGACGGCCGGCCCTTCCGCACCGCCGCCCGCGGAGCCTGCGCATGACCCGGCCGCCGCGCCGGTCCGCGGTCATCCGGTACGGACTGCCGCTCGCGGCCGGCAGCGCCGCGCTCGCCGCCGCCGGGATCCGGTCCTGGCTGCCCTGGGCGGCGGTCGTCGCCGTGGCCCTGCTCGCCGGCCGCCGCCGACCGGGAGTCCGTACCGCGGCCGCAGGTCCGGCCGGGGGTCGGGCCGGGGGTCCGGCCGCGGCTCCCGCCGGGGGACCGGCCGGGCCGGCGGCCGTGGTCGAGGCACGGCGGACACCGCGGGCCGGGGCCGCTGACGGGCCGGGCACGGTGGCCCTCTACGAGCTGCACCTCCCCGTGCGGCCGGTGCCCGTGCACGACCTGCCCGCCGACGCCCCCTTCGCGGTCCGGCTGTCGGTGCACAGCCAGATCGTGCACCTCGCCTCCCCTGAGCTCACCGGCGAGCCGGAGACCGTACGGATCCCGCTGACCGGCCACAACCTGCTGCTCGAACTCATCTCCACCGGGCCGGCGCTCACCCTGCGCGCGCTCACCGCGCAGACGGTCCGCACCACCCCGTTCGTCCGGGACGGCACCGCCTCCGCCCAGGACCGGATGCCCGACCTCGCGTACGGCGCCGACCTCGTCGAGTCCTTCCTGCGGGCCGTCGCCTCCTACCGGCCGCTGCGCCCGCCCGCGTACGGGTTCCGGCTCGACGCCCCCGGCCCCGTCGGCCCGGACCCCGTCGGGGAGGGGGCCCGGCCGCTGCCGCTGGCGGTTCCGGCGGGCGGGAGCCGCACGCTCGTCTGCGCCCCGCTGACCGGCTCCACCGACCAGGTGCACTGGCGGCTGTCCGCCGAGATCGAGTGCGCGGGGCGGATCCTGCACCCCCACTGGGACCTGCGGATCACCGCCAACACCGGGACGGCCGCGTACTCCCCGGACGGCGCCACCGAGAGCCTGCCCGTCCGGGCACTGCACCCGGACCACTGGGACCCGGACGCCCCGCCCCCGCAGCCGGGGCCGGAACGCACGCGCCCGTTCATGGTCGTCGGACACGCGCCGGCCGGGGCGGCGGGGCTCACCGGGACGCCCGAGCGCGCCCGCCCGGCCCCCGACTCGCCCCTCGCCGCCCGACTGATCGCCGAGGGCGACCGGCTCCGGGCGGCACGGCGGCCGGGGGCGGCGGCCGGGGCGTACCGGACCGCCGCCGGGGACGGCAGCGCCCGGGCGGCGTACATGCTGGCCCTGGTGCTCCAGGACGCGGGCCGGTTCGACGAGGCCGAGGGCTGGTACCGGACGGCCGCGGACCGCGGGGCCAACTCCGCCTACTACGCGCTCGGCACGCTCGCCCTGCGGCGGAACGACCTGGCAGCGGCCGACGGCTGGTACCGCCGGGCCATGGACGAGGGCGACTGGAACGCGGTCGTCGGGATGGGGGCCGTCCTGCGGCGGCGCGGGGAGACGGCGCTGGCGGAGTCCGTGCTGGGGCTGGCCGTCCCGCACGGGATCCCGGAGGCCCGCCACGGCCTCGCCGCGCTGCTGGAGGAGCAGGGCCGCACGCAGGAAGCGGCCCGGGTCCGTGCGCAGGAACCGCCCTCGCCCTGACGGCGTCTCCCCACCGCGGGCGGGGGTCACGGACAGCGGCCCGGGCGAACGGGGTGAAAGGGGTGAACGCGGTGAACGGTGAGGGCAGTGGCAACGGGACAGTGGTGACGGGACGGCGGAGCGGCCGGACCGGGCGCCGCGGCTTCCTCGCCCTGCTCGGCGGGGCCGTGCTCCTCCCCCTCGCCGGGACGGCCGGCTGCGCGGAGCTGGAGCCGAACGAGGGCCACCTGCGCGTACGGACGGAGGTCGAGCCGCTGCGCAAGCGGTTCCCGGCGCTGGGCGACCTGTCCGACGCTCACTGGCTCGGGTACGACCTCGACGGGGCGGGCGGGCGGCAGACCGTCCCGGGACCGGACGCACGCATCCGGTTGGTCGGGGTGGCCCGGCTGGCCCGCGGCGCGGTGACCGCCGCGCTCGGGGCCGCCCCCGCTGCGGAGCGCTTCGAGACGCTGCCCCTCCCCGCCGACGTCCCCGGGCCGCTGGCGGAGCACGTGCCCGACCGGTCCGGCTGGCGGGCGAGCCCCGCGTACGACGCCCGCGTCCTCGCCGGGGACCCGTCGCAGTCCGCGTCGTCCGGTGACCGGGCGGACGGCCGCTTCTTCCTGCACGAGGCGGACGACCGGGTCTGGTTCGACACGGTCTTCCTCTACACCTGACGGTCCGGGTCGGCGAAGACCCCGGCGCGGGCGGCCGCCGCGGCCGCGCGGGCGGCGCGTTCGGCCGCGGCCGCATCGGGCGGTGTGCCGGTCGTCAGCAGCCGGTAGTACAGGGGGGCCGAGACGAGCCGGATGACCTCCTCCGCGTCCGTGCCCCCGGGCAGTTCGCCGCGGTCCACCGCCTGCCGTACGCACGGCGCCCATTCCGCCACACGTACGGCGTAGAAGCGGTGCAGGGCCTCGGCGGCCCTGGGGTCGGTGCCGGCGGCCGCGATCACGGCGCGGAACAGGGGGCCCTGGCGCGGGTCGGACAGGGTGCGGCGGACGAGGTCGGCGTTGGCCAGCAGGTCTCCGTCGAGCGAGCCCGTCTCGGTGCGGGGCACGGACTGCTCGGCCATGTCGCCCAGCAGGTCCGCGACGAGTCCGGACGGTGTACCCCACCGCCGGTAGACCGTGGTCTTGCCCACCTCGGCGCGGCGGGCCACCTCCGCCAGGTCCAGCCGGTCGAATCCGGCTTCGGCCAGCAGGTCACCGGCCGCGCGCAGGACCGCGGCCCGCACCCGGGCCGTGCGGCCGCCGGGCCGGAGCGTGCCGGGCTCCGCGCCACCCTCATCCGTCATAACGGTTCTCCAGTTCCATTAATTCACTCCTGGCGTTACAGTGACAGCAGCTTAAGGGGTCTACAGTTTCGTTAACCCGTTTCGAGGAGGCTCGTCATGGAGTACAGGCAGCTCGGCGCTTCCGGTCCCACCGTTCCCGTCCTGAGTTTCGGCGCCGGCACGTTCGGCGGATCGGGCCCGCTCTTCGGGGCCTGGGGCACCACCGACATCCGCGGGGCGCGCCGCCTCGTCGACATCTGCATCGATGCCGGGATCACGCTCTTCGACACCGCCGACGTCTACTCCGAGGGCGCCTCGGAGTCCGTCCTCGGAGCGGCCGTGCGGGGCCGCCGCGACCGCGTCCTGCTGTCCACCAAGGCCGGCCTCCCCACGGGGGACGGGCCCGGCGACGCCGGCACCTCCCGCCCGCGCCTCATCAAGGCCACCGAGGACGCCCTGCGGCGACTGGACACCGACCACATCGACCTGTTCCAGCTGCACGCCTTCGACGCGGCCACCCCGGTCGAGGAGGTGCTGTCCGCCCTCGACCAGCTCGTGCGCGCCGGGAAGATCCGCTACGTCGGGGTGTCCAACTTCGCGGGCTGGCAGCTGATGAAGTCCCTGGCCGCGGCCGACCGCCACGACTTCCCCCGGTACGTCGCCCACCAGGTGTACTACTCCCTCATCGGCCGCGACTACGAGTGGGAGCTGATGCCGCTCGGCCGCGACCAGGGCGTCGGCGCCCTTGTGTGGAGCCCGCTGGGCTGGGGCCGGCTGACCGGGAAGGTGCGCCGGGACCGCCCGCTGCCGGCCGGGAGCCGGCTGCACGCGACCGCGGACTACGGCCCGCCGGTCGACGACGCCCTGCTCCACGACGTCGTCGACGTGCTCGACGGGATCGCGCAGGAGACGGGCCGGACCGTGCCGCAGGTCGCCCTGAACTGGCTGCTGGGCCGCCCCACCGTGGCCTCCGTGATCATCGGCGCCCGCAACGAGGAACAGCTGCGCCAGAACATCGGGGCCGTGGGGTGGAGCCTGACGCCGGAGCAGAGCGCGCGCCTCGACGCGGTCAGCCACCGCCCGGCGCCCTACCCCTATTTCCCGTACGAGCGCCAGGAGGGGTTCGCCCGGCTCAACCCCCCGCTGACGGGCCCCGTCCCGGGCCGGGCCGCTTAGGTCCGTCGGGCCGCGCAAGGCCTCCGGGCCGCGCAAGGCCTCCGGGCCGCGCAAGGCCTCCGGGCCGCGCAAGGCCTCCGGGCCGCGCAAGGCCTCCGGGCGGCCGCCGCGCCGGCTGCCGCCCGGGCGGCCGGCCGTCACCCCGCGGCCGCCAGGCGGTCGCGCCACCAGTCCACGGTCTCCTCGACCTGCCGGTCGAGGGGGGTGGCCCGGAGGGCGAACGCGGCCTCGTAGGCGGTGGAGTCCACGACGAACGGGCGGTCGAACTGGTAGCGGACCTCCTTCAGTTCGCGGAGCAGCGGCGAGAACAGCGAGGCCGCACCCAGCACGGCCGCCGGGATCCTGCGCACCGCGACCGGCGCCGTCCCCGCCCGCTCGGCGAGGCGGCCGACCATCTCCCGGACGGACAGCGCGGGCTCCGTCGGCACGTGCCAGGGCCTTCCCCAGGCCCGCTCCTCGCCCGCGGCCTCGACCAGGGCCCCGGCCACGTCCGGGAGGTAGGTCCAGCTGTGCGGGGCGTCGGGGTCGCCGAGGGTGGAGACCGGCTTGCCGCGCAGCACCGCCGGCACGACCCGGGCCGCGAGGTGCCCGCCGTCGGTCACGCCGGGCCCGAAGAAGTCGCAGGCCCGCACCTCGACGGCCCTGATGCGGCCCTGCTCGTGCAGTTCCCGCGCCCGCTCCCACGCGGCGGCGCGGACCCGGCCCTTGGTGCCGGTCGCCGCGAGCGGCAGCCGCTCCGTCATGGGGCCGTCCACGGGTCCGTAGCCGTAGAGGTTGCCCAGCAGGGCCAGGACGGCCCCGCTCGCCTCGGCGGCGGCGCAGAGCGACGCGGACAGCGCCGGCCATGCGGCCGCCCAGCGGTGGTACGGGGGTGCGGCGCAGCCGTAGAGGGCGGTCGCGCCCTTCGCGACGTCGGCCAGCCGTTCGCCGGCCCGCGCGTCCAGCGCCACGTGCTCGATGCCGGGCTCCGGGCTGCGGCCCGACGCGGTGACGACCCGTACCGCGTGGCCCTGCGCGGCCAGCAGACGGGCGGTGGCGGCCCCGGCGGGCCCGAATCCTACGACGACATGAAGGTTCACCGTACGCACCCTAGCGCGCGGGCGTTTTGACCCTAGGTCAGATATCGTGCCCCGGCGCACCGGGGCTGCCGGACGCGGGAAGTGGCCGAACTCCGCCGGAATCCGGCTGCCGTTCGCCTGGCGTATCCCCCGCGGCCACGCCAGGCTCCCTCTCCGGTCCCCCGGGCCCGCTGTGCTGGGGGCGCTCCACACCCCTCAACCGCAGAGGTCATCCGCCATGGCAGAACTCAACCGCCGCCGGTTCCTGCAGCTCACCGGTGGCGCCGCCGCCCTGAGCATGCTGGGCGAGAGCATCGCGCGCGCCGCCTCCATCCCCGCGCAGGGGACCACCGGCACCATCGCCGACGTCGAGCACGTCGTGGTCCTGATGCAGGAGAACCGTTCCTTCGACCACTACTTCGGCACACTGCGCGGCGTGCGCGGCTTCGGCGACCCGCGCCCGGTGACGCTGCCCAGTGGCAAGTCCGTCTGGCACCAGAGCGACAACGCGGGCAAGGAGACCCTGCCGTTCAGGCCGCCGTCGGACGACCTCGGCATGGAGTTCCTCCAGGGCCTCAACCACGACTGGGCGGGCGGACAGAGCGCCTTCAACAAGGGCAAGTACGATAATTGGGTGCCCGCGAAGACGCCCGCCACCATGGCGTACCTGACGCGCGACGACATCCCCTTCCACTACGCCCTCGCCGACGCGTTCACCCTCTGCGACGCGTACCACTGCTCGTTCATCGGCTCCACCGACCCCAACCGCTACTACCTGTGGTCGGGCCACACCGGCAACGACGGTACGGGCGGCGGCCCGGTCCTCAACAACGCCGAGGCCGGCTACGGCTGGACCACCTACCCGGAGCGCCTGGAGGCGGCCGGCATCTCCTGGAAGGTCTACCAGGACATCGGCGACGGCCTCGACGCGGCCGGCTCCTGGGGTTGGATCAACGACGCCTACCGCGGCAACTACGGCGACAACTCGCTGCTCTACTTCAACAACTACCGCAACGCCCAGCCGGGCAACCCGCTGTACGACAAGGCGCGCACCGGCACCGACGCCAAGGCCGGCGAGGGCTACTTCGACCGGCTGCGCGCGGACGTCCAGGCCGGCAAGCTGCCCCAGGTCTCCTGGATCGCCGCCCCCGAGGCGTTCAGCGAGCACTCCAACTGGCCGTCCAACTACGGCGCCTGGTACATCGCGCAGGTGCTGGACGCGCTCACCTCGAACCCGGACGTGTGGGCCCGTACCGCCCTGTTCATCACCTACGACGAGAACGACGGCTTCTTCGACCACGTCGTCCCGCCGTACGCCCCGGCCAACGCCGACCAGGGCCTGTCGACCACGCCCACCGCGCTGGACGTCTTCGGCGGCACGGCCGGCTACGTCGCCGGCCCGTACGGCCTGGGCCCGCGCGTGCCGATGCTGGTGGTCTCCCCGTGGAGCACCGGCGGCTACTCCTGCTCCGAGACCTTCGACCACACCTCGGTCATCCGCTTCATGGAGAAGCGTTTCGGCGTGCAGGAGCCCAACATCTCGCCCTGGCGCCGTGCCGTCTGCGGTGACCTGACCTCCGCCTTCGACTTCGCCCGCAAGGACACCGGCGAGGTCCGACTGCCGGACACCGGTGCCTGGCAGCCGCAGGACCGCGAGCGCCACCCCGACTTCCGCGCCGTCCCGCCGGCGGTCGGCAGCATGCCGCGCCAGGAGAAGGGCCTGCGCCCCACCCGTGCGCTCGGGTACGCCCCGTACGTGGACGGCACGGCCCTGACCGGCGAGGGCAGGTTCCGGTTGACCTTCAGCGGCGGCCCGGACCTGGGCGCGCAGTTCTACGTCACCTCCGGCAACCGCACCGACGCCCCCTGGACGTACACGACCGGGGCCGGCAAGTCGATCGCGGACACCTGGAACACCCGCTACTCGGCCGGGGTCACCGACCTGACCGTGCACGGCCCGAACGGCTTCCTGCGCCGCTTCCGCAACCCCGGCACCACCCCGGGCCCGGAGGTCACCGCCCGCCACAACGCCACCACCGGCAACCTGGACCTCACCTGCACCAACGCCGGCGGTTCGACGGCCACCCTCACGGTGACCAACGCCTACGGCGGCGGCCCGAAGCGCTTCACGGTCCCCAAGGGCGCCACGGTCACGCACAGCGTCTCGCTGAAGAACAGCCGCCGCTGGTACGACGTGACGGTCACCGCGTCCGGCGCGCCGGACTTCGCCCGCCGCTTCGCGGGCAAGGTGGAGACCGGCGCGGCCGGCCACTCCGACCCGGCGATCCTGACCGAGCAGTCCTCCTGACCCGCGACGGGTCCGCACGGGCCAGGGGTCGTTCCGGCTGCCCCGGGACGGCCCCCCGGCCCGTTTCCCGTCGCTCGCGGGCCCCTGCTCACGCCTCGCGGGCAGCATCGCTGCGGCCGAGCGGTACGGGGCTCTCGCAGCGGGCGAGTTCGCGCAGGTCGAGCGGCCGCCGCCAGGCGTTGCGGCGGTGGGCCGCCGCGTACTGCGCCTGGAGCGGGGACGGGGGCACGGTCAGCACGGGGCAGGCGGCGTGCGCGAGGCAGTAGCGGGCCACCGAGGGGCGGAGCAGCCGGAGCAGCGGGCCGTACGAGCCCGCTCCCACCACGAGGAGGTCCTCGGGGTCGCGGGCGGTGTCGACGAGCGCGGCTCCCGGGGTGGCCCGTACCGTCAGGCCCTCGACGGTGACGCCGGGCCGCGCGGTTGCGAAGGCGGCGTCCAGGACCTCGCGCAGTCGCTGCGCGGCCGCCTCCCGCCACTGCGCCGGGGCCGGGACGGCGCAGGAGCTACGGCCTCCCGGTCCCCCGCCCGGTGGCTGCCACGCCAGGACGGCGCACAGTTCCGCCCGCCGTGCCCGCGCTTCGGCGGCAGCCCGGTGGAGTGCCGCCAGACTGCCCAGGCTTCCGCTGACCCCGACCACTACCTTCGGCACGGGCCCCTCCCTCGCTGCTCCGTTCGAGCCACCATCCAAGGGCAGGAACGGCGCGCGGGGCGGGTCCGCTGACGGCCTTCTGACGCGGCGGAACGGTTTCCTGTCGGGTTCCTTGCGCGACGGGAGTCAGCCGGCGTGGACGTGGGGGCGGCGGGACCGGTCCGGTTCGGCCTCCCGGACCACCTCACGGGTGACCGGGGCGACCTCGCCCTGCCCGAAGAGGAAGAACCGCAGGAAGTTGGCGAGGGGGTTGCCTTCGGTCCACTCGAAGTAGATGTGCGGGCGCTGCCCGGTCTCGTCGCGCACGTGCAGGAGCAGGGCGGCGAGCGCGTTGGGCACGGACGAGGACTCCAGGGTCAGGACGCGGTAGCGGTCGTGCATGACCTCGCCCTTGACCGTCAGGCCGGCTTCGAACTCGGACGGGTCCAGGACGTTGACCTCGACGAAGAGGAAGTCGTCGCCGGTCGGGATGTCGTTGTCGGCCCGGATCTGGTCGATCTTGTCCCGGTACTCGGCCTTGTCGCGGTTGTCGGGCTCGTTGGCGATGAATCGGATGGTGCGGGTGGCCGTGTCCCTGACGAAACGTTCCGCCATGTCGTCGAACTCGACGTGGGTGACGCGCAGCTCGAAGACGCGGGCCAGGCGGGACATCAGGGACAGGGCCATGATGCCGGCGATGAAGCAGGCGCCGATCTTCACGCCGTCCGGGCGTTCGACCACGTTCACGCCCGTGGTGTAGATGAAGACGGCGGAAATGATCCCGAAGGCGATGGTCCAGCCGCGCTCGCGGGCCCGACGGGCCGCGATGGTCACCGCGACGGCCGCCGAGGTGATCAGGACCAGCACACCGGTGGCGTACGCGCCGCCCTGGGCGTCGACGTCGGCGTTGAAGATCCAGGTCACCAGGAACGCGATCAGCGTGAACACGATCACCATGGGCCGCAGGGCCCGGGCCCAGTGCGGGGCCATACCGTAACGGGGCAGGTAGCGCGGCATCAGGTTGAGCAGCCCCGCCATCGCCGAGGCGCCGGCGAACCACAGGATCAGGATCGTCGACACGTCGTACACGGTGCCGAACGCCGATCCGAGGTACTCGTGGGCCAGGTAGGCCAGGGCGCGGCCGTTGGCCTCTCCACCCGACTTGAACGCGTCCGCCGGGATCAGCAGCGTGGTGATGAAGCTGGAGCAGATCAGGAACACGCTCATGATCACCGCAGCGGTGGTCAACAGCTTCCGCGTCCCACGGATCCGACCGGCCGGCCTCCCCGGATCATCGCCGGCCTCGCCCTTGACGTGCGGCATCACCGCGACACCGGTCTCGAACCCGGACAGGCCCAGCGCCAGTTTGGGGAACACCACCAGCGCAATCGCGATCATCATGACCGGATTGCCGTAATCGGTGGTCAACGCGTTCGTCCAGTTGGTGATCACGTCCGGGTGGGTGGCCACCTGCCACATCCCGACCCCGACGACGACCGCGTTGAGCAGCAGGTACGACACGACGAGACCGACGGCGAGACCGATGGCCTCGCTGAAGCCCTTGAGGAACACCGCACCCAGCAGGGCGACCAGGATCAGGGTGATGAGCACCTCGTGCCCGTGCAGGGTGCTGGTGAGGTGCGGGTTCTCCACCATGTGCGCGGTCGCGTCGGCGGCCGACAGGGTGATGGTGATCAGGAAGTCGGTCGCGGCGAACCCGAGCAGCGTCAGGACGAACAGCTTGCCCTTCCAGAACGACAGCAGCCGCTCCAGCATCGCGATCGAGCCCTCGCCGTGCGGGCTCTCCTTCGCGACCCGCCGGTAGACGGGCAGCGCGCCGAACAGGGTGAGCAGCACCAGCACGATCGTCGCCAACGGCGACAGCAGCCCGGCCGCGAGCGCCGCGATGCCGGGCTGGTAGCCGAGGGTGGAGAAGTAGTCGAGGCCGGTCAGGCACATCACCCGGTACCAGGGCTTGCCCTCGTGCGCGGTGTCGGGGTGCTGCTGCTGTTTGTGGCGCTGGTCGGTCAAGCCTTCCAGCATCCACGCGCGCAAGCGCGAGGAGCGGGCAGGGGTGGCCATCGTAGGGGCGCTCCTGTCGTACGGCACGGATTCAGCCATCGACCTCGACGGCGGAGCCAGCGTACGCACCGGAAACCCGGCCAGTACGTCTATATCCTCGTCCGACGAAATCCTGACGCGCCCTTAACGCGCTGTCCTCCCGGTGGCGTAGCGAGGGGCCACCAGATGCCGGGAACGTGCGCACGACCAGGAGATCGACGGGGCCGGAGGGACCGCCTGCGCACCGGGGCACCGGGGAAACGGGCGCCGGGGCCCGGTGGTGCAAGACACTGGAGAACAGTGGAAAAGAGAATGACAGCGGATGGACGGCGAGAACGCGGTCGGGCTGATCGTCGCGCTCTGCCTGCTCGGCTACCTGGTCACAGCGCTGGTCAGGCCCGAGAAGTTCTGATCGGAAACCCCCGTCCGTACGGGAGGCATGTCATGTCCGGGTACCGGCTCCACGACCGCGTCGCCCTGCTCGCGGCGCTCGCGGTCCCCTTCGCGGTGGCACTCGCCCTGGTGCCCTTCCGCACCGGCCTCTCCGCGACGAACGAGGCCCTGATCATGGTCGTGGCGGTGGTGGCCGTCGCGGCCCTGGGCACCCGGACGGCCGGGGCCATGGCCGCGCTCTCGGCGGCGGCCTGGTTCGACTTCTTCCTCACCGAGCCCTACCAGGCCTTCACCATCAACGACCGCCAGGACATCGAGACCGCCGTCCTCCTGCTGGTCGTCGGTCTGATCGTCTCGCAGCTGTCCGTACGAGCACGCCGTCTCCAGGCGGTGGTCGTCACCGACACCGCGCACCTGGCCCGCCTGGAGGCGGCCGCCCGCCTGGCCGAGGACGGCGGTCCGCCCGAGGCCGTGGTCGAGCACGTGCGCCGCGAGCTCATCGGCCTGCTCGGACTGCGCGGCTGCCGCTTCGAGTACGGCAGCCTGATGGGGCAGCGGCCCAGGCTGGAGCACGACGGCGCGGTCTGGCTCCGCCAGTCCGGCCGGATCATCGAGTACGACACCTGGCCCGACGGGGAGACCGAGCTGCGCGCCATCGGCGGCGGCCACTACTACGGCCGCTTCCTCCTCGACCCGAACCCGGGTCCGCTTCCGGCGGAGGACAGCCGCCTCGTGGCCGTGGCCCTCGCCTCCCAGGCCGGAGCGGCCCTCGACACCGCGGGTCTGGCCCGGCAGAACTGACGGGCCGGCCGACACACCCGAACTTCCCGCACACACGGCCCAGCTGACGCGGCGCCGCGCCCGGCCTGGCAGGATCACGACCACAGACCAGCACCCAGATCCGAGGACCGCATGGCAACGACCCTCTACCTCGCCCTGCCGGTCGGCGCAGTGGCACTCCTGCTCGCCGCGTCCGGCACCGCCACGCTCGTCCGGGGCTGGATACCGCCCTGGCAGCGCCGGTACATCGCCCGCCCCCGACTGTTCGGCTGGGCCCAGCTGTTCGTCGCCGCCGGGCTCGGCATCCAGCTGGTCGGCCTGCTGGCGGTCGACGCCGCCTACCGCCCGGTGATCACGATGCCGGGCGTCGTGGTCCTGCTCCTGGCCCTGGGCCTGACCACCCTGGCCCAACGTCCGCCGCACCCCACGCGCTGACGCGCCCCGGACGCACGAAAGGCCGTCTTCCCATTCCTGAGAAAACGGCCTCCGACCTGCGTTTCCGCATGGTCGGGACGACAGGATTTGAACCTGCGACCCCTTGACCCCCAGTCAAGTGCGCTACCAAGCTGCGCCACGTCCCGATGCCCGCTGACCTGGGGTTTCCCCCGGCCGTACGCGCACGAGAACAATACCGCACTTCCCGGGGTGGTCGCGCGCAGGTTTCGGTCGCGGGGCGTGGGGGTCGGCGGTTGACCTCGACCGCGGTTGAGGTTGCAGGATCGCTGCATGACACAAGGAACAGCGGACACGGAGTTCCGCCACCAGGACCTGGGCCGTCTCATGGCGCTCATGACCGGCGCCGAGAAGCACGGGCCCGCCGCCACGTCCACGCTCGACGTGCTGTGGGTGCTCTACGACCGGGTGCTGCGGGTCGGGCCGGAGACCGCCGAGGACCCGGCGCGGGACCGCTTCCTGCTGTCCAAGGGGCACGGGCCGATGGCGTACTACGCCGTGCTCGCCGCCAAGGGGTTCTTCCCCGTGGACTGGCTGAGCGGCTTCGGCTCGTACGACTCCCCGCTCGGCCACCACCCCGACCGGGTGCTGGTCCCCGGCGTGGAGATCGCCAGCGGCTCGCTCGGGCACGGGCTGCCGCTCGCCGTCGGCAGCACCCTCGGGCTGCGGGCCCAGGGGCTGGCCGGCCCCGCGGTGTGGGTGCTGATCGGCGACGCCGAGCTCGACGAGGGCAGCAACCACGAGGCCCTCGCCTACGCGGGGTCGGCCGGGCTGGAGCGGCTGCACACGGTGGTGATCGACAACGATTCGGCGACCCACGGCTGGCGGGGCGGGATCGCCTCCCGCTTCGAGGCGGCCGGCTGGTCGGCGGTGACCGTGGACGGCCGGGACCACGAGGCCCTGTACGCCGCGTTCACCGCACCGCATCCGGGACGTCCGCACGCCGTGGTCGCCCGCGTCGAGAAGAAGGCCTGAGGGGAGAAGCCATGGACAACATGCGGGAGCGGTTCATCGCGGTCACGTCGCGGCTGCTCGACGAGGACCCCCGGCTGGCGCTGGTGCTGGCCGAGATCAGCATGGACGGGTTCCGGCCCGCCCGGGAGCGCCATCCGGACCGGGTGATCAACGTCGGCATCCGGGAGCAGCTGCTGGTCGGGGTGGGCGGCGGGCTGGCCCTGACCGGCATGCGACCGGTCATGCACACCTTCGCGAGCTTCCTGGTCGAGCGGCCGTTCGAGCAGCTCAAGCTGGACTTCGGGCACCAGGGAACGGGCGGGGTCCTGGTGAGCGCGGCGGCCAGCTACGACTGGCCGGCCGGCGGCTTCACGCACATGTCACCGGGTGACGTGGCGCTGATGGACACCCTGGACGGCTGGACGGTCCACGTGCCCGGCCACCCCGACGAGGCCGAGGCGCTGCTGCGGCACGCCTACGCCGCGGGCGACGACAGGGTCTACGTCCGGCTCTCGCTCCAGTCGAACGCGGGCCCGCGCCCGGTGGACGCTCTGCGGACGGAGACCGTACGGGAGGGTGGCCGCGGGGTGGTCGTCGCCGTAGGCCCGCTGCTGGACGAGGTCCTGGCGGCGACCGAGGGGCTCGACGTGACGGTGCTGTACGCCGCCACCGTACGGCCCTTCGACGGGGCGGCGCTGCGCGCGGCCGTCGGCCGGGCCGCGGCCGACGTGGTCCTCGTCGAGCCGTACCTGGCCGGCACCTCCACGGCGGCCGCCGCTCAGGCGCTCGTCGACGTGCCGCACCGGGTGCTCGGGCTGGGCGTCGGCCGGGCGGAGCTGCGCCGCTACGGCACGATCGAGCAGCACACCGCGGCCCACGGGCTGGACGCCCGGTCCCTGCGGGAACGGATCACCGCGTTCCTGCGGTGATCCCGCCCCGCCGGGCACCGTCACTCCCCTGCCAGTTCGGGGTGGGCCTCGGCCAGGCGTGCGGGGGCCGCCTGCCTCCAGGAGTCGACGAGGATCGCCCGCAGCTCGGCCGGGTCCTCCAGCGCCCCCAGGCGGACCCGGAGCCAGGAGTAGTTGTCGTCGTGGCCGGTCCGGACGAAGAACTTGTCCGGCTCGGCGGCGATCAGCTCCGCCCGGTCCTCCTTGGGGCACTTGACACCCATGGTGGTGTCGTCGTCGCCGAGGGCCGCGAACATCCTGCCGCCCACCCGGAACGTGGGCATGCCCCAGGAGAGCTTCTCGCTGCTGTCGGGGAGCGACAGCGCGGTCGTACGGACGTCCTCGGCGGTCACGGCCATTCCAGGGCTCCTCTCCGGTCGGATCCACGGATCCACGGGTTCGCCGGTCAGCGGGTCCGCGGTCCGCGGGTCCACGTCAGTGACCGTAGCGTCCGGCATTGACAACCGCCGCCCCGTCAGCCCGCCCGCGCCGCGTCCTCCCGCGTCCGGACCAGGTCCGCGAGCTCCGCCGCCAGGGACTTCACGGTCGCCACGCCCTCCGTCCCCCACCGGCGGGGCTCCACGTCGACCGCGCAGACCGTGCCCAGGACCATCCCCTGGCGGTCGGTCAGCGGCGCGCCCGCGTACGACCGCACGCCGCTCTCGTCGACGACGGCGTTCCCGGCGAACCGCGCGAAGTCCCGTACGTCCTCAAGCACCAGGGCCCGCCGGCGCACGACCACGTGCGGGCAGTAGCCGTGGTCCCGCGGCAGCACCCGCGCCGGATAGCCGCTGGCGGGCGCGTGCGGCGCATGGTGCAGGCCGGCGAAGAACTGCCGCTCCTCGCCGACGAAGTTGACCCCCGCGTACGGCGCCTGCAGCACCTCGGCGACGCGCCGCGCGAAGGCGTCCAGCTCGGTGTCCGCCCGCTGCCCCAGGCCCAGTTCGCGCAGCCGGACGGCGCGCGCGGGTGCCTCCCGGTCCACCGGCGTGAGCAGCAGGTGTCCGGTCGACTCGTAGTACGTCATGACGGTTCCCCCCTAGACGAATACCGACCCGGCCGCTGTCGTGCGGCCAGGGACAGCAGATGGTGCACGAGGACCGCCAGCACCCCCGTCCCGGAGCCCGGCAGTCGCGCGTCGCACCGTACGACGGGCACGTCGGGCGCGAGGCCCACCGCCTCGCGGACCTCCTGCGCGGTGTAGCGGTGTCCGTCGTCGAACTCGTTGACGGCGACGACGAAGCCGATGCCGCGCCGTTCGAAGAAGTCCACGGCCGGAAAGCAGTCGGCGAGGCGGCGCGTGTCGGCGATCACGACCGCGCCGAGCGCGCCGATGCACAGTTCCTCCCACAGGAACCAGAACCGCTGCTGGCCGGGCGTGCCGAAGAGGTAGAGGACGTGCCGCTCGTCCAGGGTGATCCGGCCGAAGTCGAGGGCGACGGTCGTGGTCGTCTTCGTCTCGACGCCGTCCAGCGGGTCGGTGGCCCCGCCGATGCCGCTGAGCAGTTCCTCCGTGCAGAGCGGCTCGATCTCGCTGACCGCGCCGACGAAGGTCGTCTTGCCCGCCCCGAACCCGCCCGCGACGAGGACCTTCAGCGTCGCGGGCAGCGCGGCGGTGGCGGCCGCGCGGGGGTCGGTGCGGGTGTCACAGTCGTCGGCGTAGGCCATCGAGCACCGCCCGGAGCAGGGTCTGGTCGTCGGCTGCGGCGGACGGTCCGCCGCCCGGGAACCGTGGCGCCTGCGCCGTGACGGCCCCGGATTCCATCAGGTCGGACAGCAGCACCTTCACCACCACCGCCGGGAGCCGCAGTTGCCCGGCCACCTCGGCGACGGTGACGGCCGCCGCGCCCGCGCACAGGCGCAGCGCGAGGACGTGCTCGGCCCCGAGGGCGCTGCGCGGCCGCACCCCGGTCGCGGTGACCAGGGACAGCAGGTCGAGGGCGACGGCCGGCCGGGTCCGCCCGCCGCTGGCCGTGTACGGGCGCATCACCCGCCCGGCCGAGTCGTCGAGCCAGGGCGCCGGCTCGCGCGGGGCTCCCCTGCCGTGCACGGCCCGGGCCCGCATCACTCCCGGCCCGCGGCCGGTCGGCGCGGCGGGGCCGTCAGGTACGGGCGGACGCTCTTGACCAGCATGGCCATCTCGTAGCCGAGGACGCCCGCGTCGGCCTCCCGGTCGGCGAGGACGGCCAGGCAGGTGCCGGATCCGGCGGCCGAGACGAAGACCAGCGCGCTGTCGAGTTCGACGACCACCTGCCGGACCTCCGCGCCCTCGCCGAAGCGGGACCCGGCGCTGCGGCCGAGGGAGTACAGGCCGGACGCCAGCGCCGCCAGGTGGTCGGCGCTGTCGGCGTCGAGGCCGTGCAGGCAGGTGACGAGGCCGTCGGCGGTCAGGAGCACCGCGCTGCGGGTGTACGGGACCCGCTGGACGAGGCCGCTGAGCAGCCAGTCCAGATCGGAGAGCCGGCCGCCTGCCGGTTCCGGTTCCGCCGACGCCGTCGTCGCCGCTGTCGCTGTCGCTGTCGGGGCCGTCGTGGTGGACGATTCGCCGCCCATGGTGGTGCGCTCCTTGCCGGGGTGGGGGTTCGGGGTCATGCGTCGTCCTCCGACTGGGCGCGACCGAAGCCGCGCCGGAAGGCCGCCATCAGGCCCGGGTCGTGAACGGGCGGGTCGTAGGCGTGGGCCCGCCGCGGGGCGGGGGCGTCCCGCAGTTCGGGGGCCAGGTGGGCCTGGGCCCGCCGCCGGGGCAGGGGCGGGCGGTCCGGGGCGGTCCGGGCTGCGGGTACGGACGCGGCAGCCGGTCCCGCCCCCGGCGGTGCCGGGACCCCGGGCAAGGTACCCGGCGGCCGTGCCCCGGCCACGGGCCAGGGCTCCGCCGGGTGCGTGCCGAGCCGCGGATCCGGCCCGCGGGCGGGGGCGGGGGTCGCCCGGCCCGCGGCGGTCGCCCCTGCGGCCGGCGCCGCCCGGGACTCGGCCGCGTACGGTACCCGCGGCTGCGACGGCTCCCCCGTCGCCGCAGCCCGGGCTCGGACCGGAGTCGACGCCGGCGCCGACGCCGGGACAGCAGCCGGGGCCGCGGCCGGGCCAGCAGCCGGGGCCGGAGGCGAGGCCACCGGTCCCGTCGGCCCCGTCGGCCCTGTACGGCCGGCCCGTGGGCCCGGGGCGGGCGCCGCCCAGGCCGGTGCCGCCGGCCGTGCCGCAACCGGCTCCGGCCGGGGCACGGACACCCGGGCGGGCTCCAGCGGCGGCCCCCAGGGCCCCGGCGCGTACTCGGAACCGGACCCCGCAGCCCCGACTCCGGAGCCGTAACCGGACCCGGAGCTGTGACCGACCCCGACCTCCGGACCGGTCGCGGGCCCCTGCCCGGTCGCCCACGAGGTGGGCCGGGAGCCGCTGAGGGCGTCCGCCGCGCCGGGGGCCTCCGCACCGAGGAGGTCCTGGGGCAGGACGAGCACGGCGAGCACCCCGCCGTAGATGTTGGACTTGAGCTCGACGGCGATGCCGTGCCGCCGGGCCAGCGCAGAGACCACGTAGAGGCCGATCCGACCGTCCGCCAGCAGGTGCCGCACGCTGACCTGGTCGGGATCGACGAGGAGCGCGTTCATCCGGTGCTGCTCCGCTGCCGGCAGGCCGAGCCCCCGGTCCTCGACCTCCACCGCGATGCCCGCGGTGACCCGCTCGGCGCGCACCACCACGTCGGTGTCCGGGGCGGAGAACACCGTGGCGTTCTCGATCAGTTCGGCGAGCAGGTGCACCACGTCGGCGACGGCGTGGCCGCGTACGGTGCCCCCGGCCGGCGGCACCACCTTGACCCGCGTGTACTGCTCGACCTCCGCGACGGACGACCTCAGCACCTCGCTGAGGTCGATGGGGCGGGTCCACTGGCGGCGGGATCCGGCGCCGCCGAGCACGGCGAGGTTCTCGGCGTGCCGGCGGATCCGGGTGGCCAGGTGGTCGACGTGGAAGAGCTCCTTCAGCAGGTCGGGGTCCTCGACGGTGTCCTCCAGCCCGTCGAGCAGCGAGATCTCGCGGTGCACGAGGGACTGGAGGCGCCGGGCGAGGTTGGCGAAGACCTCGACCTTCCGGTCGCTGTCGGAGGGCGCGGCGGGCCCGGCGATCCGCACGAGGGCGGTGTGCGCCTGCTCGCGGGCGCCGCGCAGCTCCTGCGAGAGCAGCCAGAACTCGTCGACCTGCCCGGGGTCGGCGCCGGGCGGCGGCTCGGTCGGGCCGCCGCGGACCGGGCGGGCCGGCTGCTCGCCGCGTTCCAACCGTTCCGCGGCGGTCCGCAGCTCCTGGCGGCCGCGCACGCTGGAACGGCGCAGGGCCTCGCAGCGGTCCCGGACGGCCTTGGCGCTGCGCTGGGCGCCGAGCAGGGCCGCGGCGAGCGCGCCGACGACGAGCAGGGCGCAGCCGAAGAGGACGGGCCACAGTCGGACGTCCCGGTGGCCGTAGCCGCCGCCGAGCTGCAGGGTGAAGATCACCGCGGCTGTTCCGCTGAGACCGGCGGCGAGGGTGGGCAGTACGGCGGCGCGCAGCATCTGGGGCCGTATCTGCCGCTCCGGACCGGTGGCGGCGTGTCTCGACGGGGCGTGGCGGGCGGCGCGGGGTCCGGACATCGGCGTCCTCAGGCGTCCTCTTACGTGGGCCCGGCCCCCAGGGGTTCCGGGGCCGGTGTTGATCACCGGATACCCACGCTAGACCGCAGGATCCCGCCGTTGACAGCCAGTTGGGGAACTTCACCGGGGTGCTTCCCGCTCCCGAGGGGGCGCTCGTACGGCAGCCCGAATCCGCCGGGAGCGGTTGTTCGGGCCGGGCGGTCGGGCCGGCCGGCCCGCGCCCGCCCCTCACCCCGCCCGCCCGCGCGGCGGCAGCGGCACGGTCACCGCGCACCGGACCGACCCGCCGCGCGACGGGGCCGGGCCAGGAGGCCACGCCGGGAGCCCACGCCGGGAGCCCACGCCGGAGCCCAACGCCGGGAGACCGCGTCACCGCGCCGGGCAGGCCCCTCCGTCAGGACCGCCCGGCGGCACCGTCACCGCTCGCCGGCGAGGTCCAGGTCGCGGTCGGCCGGCGGGACCGCGTCGGCAGTCGCCCCGGACGCCGCCGCGGGACGCCGCCACGGGTGGTCGAGGGGCCGGGCCACCGGGCGCCACCAGGGGTCGGTGGGGAGGACGCCGGCCGGCTCGAACGGCTCGCCCGGCCGGGGGACGGCCACGGGCTGCTCCGCTTCGGTCCCGGCGTCGAGGGTCCACTCGCCCGGCTCCGCCCACGGGTGGAAGGCGAGGTTGAAGGTGCCCCAGTGGATCGGCAGGAGCACCCCGTGCGGGGTGGAGCCCTGGAGGTCCAGGTGGGCGCGGACGCCCTCCTCGGGGGTCATGTGGATGTCCGGCCAGTACTCGGAGTAGGCGCCGATCTGGATCATCGTGGCGTCGAAGGGGCCGTGTTCGGCGCCGATGTCCTTGAATCCGGGGAAGTAGCCCGTGTCACCGCTGTGGAAGATCCGGTGCTCGCCGCCGGCGACGACCCACGAGGCCCACAGGGCGTGCTGCTCGTTGCGCAGCCCGCGCCCGCAGAAGTGCCGGGCCGGGGTGGCGGTCAGCGACAGCCCGGCGATCTCGGTGGTCTCGTTCCAGTCGAGCTCGCGGATCCGGTCGGCCGGGACGCCCCAGTGCTCCAGGTGGGCGCCGACGCCGAGCGGGACGGCGAAGACCGTGTCCGTGCCGGCCAGCTGCTTGACGGTCGGCAGGTCGAGGTGGTCGTAGTGGTCGTGGGAGATCACGATGGCGTCGACCGGACCCAGGGCGGCCAGCGGCACCGGCACGGGGTGGAGCCGCTTGGGCCCGGCGAAGGGGAAGGGGGAGCAGCGCTCGCCCCACACCGGATCGAAGAGGACCCGGCGCCCGTCGATCTCGGCGAGGACGCTCGAATGCCCCATCCACGTCAGGCGCAGCCCGCTGGCCGGCGGCTTCGCCAGGTCGGCGAGGGTCGTCGGGTGGACGGGGATGGCCGCAGCCGGGCTGCGCCGGATCCGCTGCTCCTTGTGGAAGTAGACCTTCGTGAACTCCAGCATCGAGGCGGAGGGCCTGGTCCGGGCACCGACCGGGTTCCGGAAGGAGCCGTCGGCGAAGTTCGGCGAGCGCCGGATCCGCTCCAGCCGTGCGCCGGACGGATCCGCGCCGAAGGCTTCGGGGCGCAGGGCGCGCAGCCGCGGACGCAGGGGTGGGGAGCCGGTCAAAACGCCTCCTGGGCGATGGGGCGGGCGGCCGCGGGCCAGGGCCGGCGGTCTGCTTCCTACTGGTCTACCACCACCAACGCAGGGCGGCCCCGGAGGATTCCGGTAGGCACACCCGCACCACACCTGTGACCATCCCGCAACCGACCACCGCCCTCCGGGCGCCCCGATGGCCGACCGCCGCCGCCGACCTACAGCGGCAGCAGGTCCGGCCGCTTCGCCTCGACGTGGTCCCCGGAGGACTCCCCGCGCAGCCGACGGCCGATCCACGGCACCAGGTGCTCGCGGGCCCACTGGATGTTGTCGCGGGTCACGTCCACCGAGCCGCGCGGCTGCTGCGGCGGCCACGGCTGGTCGGGGTCGGCCGGCACGTCGAGCCCGAGCACCTGGGCGGCGCGCAGCGCGACCCGGGTGTGCCCCTCGGGCGAGAGGTGCAGCCGGTCGTGGTCCCAAGCCCGGCGGTCCTGTACGGACTTCAGCGACCAGAGGTCGAGTACGGGGCAGTCGTAGCGGTCCGCGATGGCGCGCACGTGCGCGCTGTACGTGGCGACCTTGCCGCGCAGGTGCTTGAGGACGGGCACGCCGCGGGTGTCGAACCCGGTGGTGATCATGACCTGGCCGACGGAGGCGGTGAGGTCGGCGACGGCGGCCTCGAACCGCTCGGCGACGGCGTCCGGGTCGCTGCCGGGGCGGATGATGTCGTTGCCGCCGGCGCAGAAGCTCACCAGGTCGGGGGCGAGTTCCTTGGCCCGGGGGACCTGCTCGGCCACGATCTGGTCGAGCAGCCGTCCGCGCACGGCGAGGTTCGCGTACCGGAAGTCGCCCTCCGGGCGCTGGTCGGCCAGGAGCACGGCGAACCGGTCGGCCCAGCCGAGGAAGAGCCCGTCGGGCCCCGGGTCCCCCACACCCTCGGTGAAGCTGTCCCCGAGTGCCGCGTACGAGCCGATGGTCCGGTACGTCTGTTCTGTCGTCGCTGTCATCGTCGTCGCTGCCACGGGACCATATCCTTCACCGCGGGACGTGACCTACGCCACCGTAGGAAGGGGTTGACGGACCGTGATCTATACCACCTGGTCGGTGCGGAATAACAGCGCGTGAGGCCGGGACCCCCCTCGGGTCCCGGCCTCACGCGCGTCCGTCACCGCCGGCGGTGCGTGCCGTCAGATGGTCACGCCCTTGGATCGCAGGTAGGCGATCGGGTCGATGTCCGAGCCGTACGAGGGACCGGTGCGGATCTCGAAGTGCAGGTGCGGGCCGGTGGAGTTGCCGGTGGAGCCGGAGAGGCCGACGGTCTGGCCGCCGCTGACGCTCTGACCGACGGAGACGGAGAGCTGGGAGAGGTGGCCGTACTGGGAGTACTTGCCGTCCGCGTGCCGGATGACGACCTCGTTGCCGTACGCGCCCGCCCAGCCGGCGGAGACGACGGTGCCCGCGCCGACCGCCTTGACGGTGGTGCCGGAGCTCGCGATGAAGTCGATGCCCGTGTGGTAGCCGCTGGACCACATGGCGCCGGGGGTCTTGTACTCGGTGGAGATGCCGCCGGAGACGGGTGCCGTGAAGCCTGCCGCGGTGACCGCACCGGAGGCGGCCGCGGCGGCGGAGGCGCCCGCCGTGGACGCGCCCGCCGTGGTCGTGCCGGCGGCCGCGCTCTTCCTGGCCGGCGCGGGGGCGGCGGCCGTCGGGGAACTGGTGGCCGGGGCCTTCTTCTTCGGCTTCGGGGCGGGGGCGGGCCGCTCGGCCGGGGCCTGCACGGGGGCACGGTCGCCGGGGGCGCCGAGGGTCAGCCGCAGGCCGGGGTGGATCAGGGAGGGGTTGTCGCCGACGGCCTCGCGGTTGTCGGCGTAGAGCCGCTGCCAGCCACCCTGGAGGTCGTGGTCGGCGGCGATGACGGAGAGGCAGTCGCCCGTCCGGACCGTGTACACGGCCGGAGAGGCGGAAGCGGGGACGGCGGGGGCGGCGGTGTCGGCCTGCGGGGCCGCCGCCGGGAGCGCGGTGGTCGCCGCGGCCGGGGCGGGGGCGGCCGCGTGGGCGCCGCCGGCGCCGATCAGCGGCAGGGCCAGAGCGGCTCCGCCGGTCCCCGCGACGGCGGCGACGAGACCACGGGCTCTGGTACGGGACTTCGGTCGGCGGTGCTTACCCTTTGCCGGCATGGCGAATTCCTCTCCGGCGCCTGCGAGGTGAGCTGTCGGGTTCGGATTGGAGATGTCCGGCCGTCCGTGGACGTGCAACGCACCCGTGCACGGGAAGTGAACGGAAGACGTACGGCTTCACCCCTAGCCGCCCCGGAGCACAACTCCGGCGCAGCGGCCTACCTGGTTCCCCCGCTCCTGCCGCGCGAGTTCGGTCGAGTTCTTATTCCGGACGGCGGCAGGATTGGGCGGTCCATCCGGATCGATCGCGAAGGTAATCGAGCGGGACCGCACGGAACAAGCCGTGAATTTCCTGACGCATTCACAGGGACGGGACTTCGGGGGAATTCCGGTCACCCTGCGTCCATTCCGCACCGCCAACAACCGTTCCGGCCGGGCCATTCGCTTTTGACGATCAGGCACGCACCGTCACCGTATGATCTGGCTCACGAGGCCTCGCCCGATCTCAACGCCGGCACCGGCAAGTTGGCTCCAAGCGGAGCAATTCGGACACTCGATGACGATGTGGAGGATTTCCCTTGACCCAGCAGATACCGCCCTCCCCGCCGAACGCCCCGCTCCCCGAGCCCGAACTGTCCGGTGTGCGCAACTTCCGCGACGTGGGGGGACTGCCGACCACGGACGGGCGAAGGGTCAGGACGGGACGACTCTTCCGAAGCGGACATCTGGCACATGCCACCGAAACCGATGCAGAGTTCCTCGCATCGCTCGGACTGCACACCGTCTTCGACTTCCGGAACACGGCCGACCAGGCCCTTGAGGGTCCCGACGTCGAGCTCCCCGGGGTGCGCAACGTCAACATCCCGCTGTCCGATCCGGCCGCCGGCAAGGAATTCTGGACCATGGTCCGCGACGGGGATCTGGAGCAGCTCCGCGGGCTCCTCGGCGACGGCCGGGCCTTCGCCCGGATGGTGGACTCGTACCGCTCGATGGTCGTGGACCGCACCGCCGAGCACGGCCGGGTCCTGCACGCCCTCGCCGAGGACAGCCTCCCGGCGCTCATGCACTGCGCCGCCGGCAAGGACCGGGCCGGCCTGTCGATCGCCGTCACCCTGCTCGCCCTGGGCGTGGAGCGCGAGGCGATCGTCGCGGACTACCTGGAGTCGAACGCCCCGCACCGCCGCTACCGGGTCCGCCGCGGCGGCGACGCTCCCCGGCCCCGCTCCCCCGAGGTGACGGAGCTGCTCGCCCCGCTCTTCGACGCCCGCGCCGCGTACCTGACCGCGGCCTTCGACACCATCGACGAGCACTGGGGCGGCGTCGACCGCTACCTGACCGAGGGCCTGGGACTGACCTCCGGGACCCTCGGCCGGCTGCGCGAGCGGCTGCTCGACTAGCTGCTGCCACCCGACCGCCGGCGGGGCTGCCGGCCGCCGGGGCTGCCGGCCGGCGGGGACGGGGGCCGACGGGACGGGGGCGTCAGCCGCCCGCGACGGCCTGCTTGACCAGGGTCCGCCCGAAGTCCCACAGGAGCCCGCCGCCGGCGTGCGCCTCGTCCATGACCGCGCGGAAGGCGGCGACGAACCGGTCGACGTCCGCCTCGTCCACGACCAGCGGCGGGATCAGCTTGATGACCTCCAGGTGGTCCCCGGACACCTGCGTCAGGATCCGGTGCCGTTGGAGCAGCGGCACCACCACCATCTGCGCGAACAGCCCCTTGCGGGCCGCCTGGAGCATGGTCCAGCGGCTGCGCAGTCGCAGCGAGGAGGGCCGGCCGAACTCGATGCCGATCATCAGGCCGCGGCCCCGGACCTCGTGCAGCAGCTCGTACGCGTCCACGAGCGCCGCGAGGCGCCCGCGCAGCAGGTCGCCCATGGCGCGGGCGTTCGCGACGACCGATTCGTCCTCCATGACGGAGAGCACCGCCAGCCCGGCCGCCATCGCCTGGGCGTTGGACCCGAAGCTGGCGGAGTGCACCAGGACCCGGTCCATGGACGAGTAGACCTTCTTGAAGATCCAGTCGCGGCCCAGGGTGGCGCCGACCGGGACGTAGCCGCCCGAGAGTGCCTTGGCCACGCACACCAGGTCCGGCTCCACGCCCGGCTCGTGCTGGTACGCGTAGAAGTCACCGGTCCGTCCGAGGCCGGTCTGCACCTCGTCGGCGATCAGCAGCGCCTTGTGCCGGCGCAGCAGCTCCTGTGCGGCGGGCAGGAAGCCGGGCGGGGCCGCGTGCACGCCCTTGCCCTGGATCGGTTCGACGACGAAGGCGGCGACGTCGCCGCGCTCCAGCTCCCGCTCCAGGGCGGCCAGGTCGCCGAGCGCGATCCGGGTGTCGGGCAGCAGGGGTGCGAAGCCGTCCCGGAAGCCCGCCTCGCCGTTCACGGACAGCGAGCCGGTGGTCAGCCCGTGGAAGGCGTGGTCGCAGTAGAGGACCCTGGTCCGGCCGGTGGCGTACCGGGCGAACTTCAGGGCGGTCTCCACGGCCTCGGTGCCGCTGTTGCCGAAGAAGACCCGGTCCAGGTGCGGGCTGTACGCCAGCAGCTTCTCGGCCAGCAGCCCGGGCAGCGGCTGGCAGTCGAAGCGGGTGAGGTCGGCGAGCTGCGCGTCGAGCACGTCGTGCAGGGCGCGGCGGACGACCGGGTGGTGCCGGCCCAGGCCCATCACCCCGAACCCGGACAGCATGTCCAGGTAGTCGTTGCCGTCGGCGTCCCAGAAGTGGGCGCCCTCGGCCCGCTCGTAGACCTTGTCGAAGCCGATGGTGTGCAGCATGCGCGGCAGCTGCGGGTTCAGGTGCCGGGCGTGCAGCTCGTACCGCTCTCCGCCGCGTTCGGCCAGCAGGGCCTTGAGGTCGAAGCCTCCCGGCGCCGGGTTCATGCCGATCCGCCCCGGTTGCCGCCGATGGTGTCCCGGGCCGCGCGCAGGGACTCCTTGAGGGAGCCCATGGTGGCGAGGACGGCGGTGGGCTCGTACCCGCAGTGCGCCATGCAGTTCGCGCAGCGCGGGTCCTTGCCGCGGCCGTACTTGCTCCAGTCGGTCTCCTCGATGAGTTCGCGGTACGTCGGCACGTACCCGTCGCTCATCAGGTAGCAGGGGCGCTGCCAGCCGAAGAGGGAGTAATTCGGAATGGCCCAGGCGGTGCAGGGGAAGTCGGCCTTTCCTTCCAGGAAGTCCAGGAAGAGCGGGGAATGGTTGAGCCGCCAGCGCCGCCGGTTGCCGCCCGCGAAGGCCTTCCGGAAGAGTTCCCGGGTCTGTGCGACGCCGAGGAAGTGCTCCTGGTCGGGTGCCTTTTCGTAGGCGTAGGCGGGCGAGATCATCATTTCGTCGACCTTGAGGTCGTCATTGAGGTAGTTGAGGACCTCGATGACGGTCTGCGGGGTGTCGGTGTTGAAGAAGGTGGAGTTCGTGGTCACGCGGAATCCGCGCTCCTTCGCCTCCTTGATGGCGGCGACCGCCTCGTCGAACACGCCTTCCTTGGCCACCGATTCGTCGTGGCGTTCGCGCAGTCCGTCGATGTGGACGGCGAAGGCGAAATAGGGCGAGGGGGTGAACTTCCCGATCTTCTTGCGCAGCAGCAGGGCGTTGGTGCACAGGAACACGTACTTCCGCCTCGCCACCAGCTGGCGGACGATCTCGTCGATCTGCGGGTGCATCAGGGGCTCGCCGCCCGCGATGGACACCATCGGGGCACCGGACTCCAGGACGGCGCCGACCGCCTGGGCGACCGGCATGCGCTGCTTGAGCACCCCGGCGGGGTGCTGGATCTTCCCACAGCCCTCGCAGGCCAGGTTGCAGGCGTAGAGCGGTTCCAGCTCGACGATCAGGGGGAACTTCTCGCGCTTGCGGAGCTTCTGTTCGAGCAGGTAGGTCCCGACCCTGATGGACTGTCGCAGCGGCATGGCCATCTGACTCACCTCCTGGGGAGCGGCAAAGAACGGTGCCAGTCATAGAACGCGGGCAGTACGGCACGCAGTACGCGGAAGGCCGATATTCCACCGCGGACCGTGCCGATGCGGACGAGCTCGTGCTCCGGGGCGTCCACGACCACCCGGACGGCGGCAACCGGGCGGTGCTCGCCGGGCGCGGGGGCGCGGGCGGCGGTCCACAGGGTGGCCGCCGATTCCATGTCGACGCCGATGGCGCCGGTGGCGCGCAGCCGGGCGCGCTCCTGGCCCCGTACGACCCGGTCGGATCCGGTCAGCGCGCCGGTGTGCACGGTCCGGCCGGGGGCGGCCCGGGCCAGTGCCTCGACCAGCAGGGACGTTCCGGCACAGGTGACGGTGCCGCGCGGGTCGCGGGTCTCCTCGGCGACGACCAGGTCGCCGGGGTGCATGCCGGGGACGAGCCCCGCGCAGAACCCGGTGGCGAGGACGGCGGCCCGCTCCAGACCCGGTGCTGCGAGGACGCGGGTGACGGCCCGCTCGGCGGCGCGCGGCCCCATGCCGGTGCGCAGGACCGTGTACCCGAGGGGGGCCCCGCGGTCGACGCCGCTGCGCAGGGCGGCCCGCTCGATGCGCAGGGCGCATGCGACGAGCAGCGGTCGGGGCTCGGGGCCGCCGGCCCGGGCGGCGGGCATCAGGGCGTCCCGGGCGCGAAGGGGTCCCCGTACAGGTAGCGGCCGAGGGCGGTGAGCGGGAACACCTGCCGGTACAGGTGGTAGTTGATGGAGAAGTCCCAGGGGAAGCCGGTGCCGGTGAAGTGCGGCTCGTCCCAGCTGCCGTCCGCCCGCTGGGTCCCGGTCAGGTAGGCCACGCCCCGTTCGACGGCCCTGCCGTCGCGCTCCCCCGCCGCGAGGAGGGCCATCAGCGCCCATGCGGTCTGCGAGGCGGTGGAGTCACCGCGTCCCGCCCAGGTGGTCGGGTCCCGGTAGGAGCGCTGGTCCTCGCCCCAGCCGCCGTCGTCGTTCTGTACGGATTCCAGCCAGGCCACGGCCCGGCGGACCGCGGGGTGGCCGGGGGCGATGCCCGCGGCCACCAGGGCGGGCACCACCGACCCGGTCCCGTAGACGTAGTTGGTGCCCCAGCGGCCGAACCAGCTTCCGTTCGGCTCCTGTTCGGCGAGGAGCCAGGAGGTGCCGCGTCGGGCCCTCGGGTCGGCGGCGCGGCCCTCGACGGCGAGCATCTCCACCACGTGGGCGGTGACGTCGGCCGAGGGCGGGTCGACGACCTCGCCGAAGTCGCAGAACGGCAGCCGGTTGGGCAGGGAGCTGGTGTTGTCGGCGTCGAAGGCGCCCCAGCCGCCGTTCCTCGACTGCATGCCGAGGGTCCAGGACACGGCCCGGGCGATGGCGGCCTCGGCCCGGGCCGGGTCGGAGTGCCGGATCCGGCGCAGGGCGAGGACGACCTCGGCGGTGTCGTCGATGTCGGGGTAGGTGTCGTTGTGGAACTCGAACGCCCAGCCGCCGGGGGCGAGTCCGGGCCGGCGCACCGCCCAGTCGCCGCTGCGGGTGATCTCCTCGTCCAGCATCCAGTCGGCCGCCTTGACCAGGGCCGGGTGGTCGGGCGGCAGCCCCGCGTCGGCCAGCGCGATGGCGGCGAGGCAGGTGTCCCAGACCGGCGACTGGCAGGCTTCGACCATCCGGACGGGCCCGGGCTCGCCGGGCCGGCCGTCGGGGGCGGGGCCGGGGGCGGTGTCCTCGCGCCAGACGGCGAAGCGGTCCAGGGAGTCCAGGCCGGCCCGCATCACGGGGTGGCCCAGGTCGTAGCCGAGCAGGTGCAGGGCGATGAGGGAGTACACGGCGGGCGGCTGGATCCCGCCCCAGCAGCCGTCGTTCTCCTGCCGCTCGACGATCCAACGGGCGGCGGTGGCCATGGCGGCCCTGCGCAGCGGGCGGGGGGCGAACCGGCGGTAGACGTGCAGAGCCCGGTCCATGCGCTGGAAGATCCCGTCCCAGCTGGAGAGCGGGGCGAGCCGTACGGCGGGGACGGGCCGGCGGGCGTCGGTGTGCAGCTCGTCCAGGGCGAAGGGGGCGGGGCGGACCGGCCGGTGCGCGGAGACCACGGTCAGCGGGACGACGGTCTGGCGGGCCCAGCAGCCGAAGTCGTAGATGTTCAGCGGCACCCAGGGCGGCAGGAGGACCAGCTCGGGCGGGAGCTCGGGGAGGTGGTCCCAGCTCCACCAGCCGAAGAGCGCGAGCCAGATCCGGGTGAAGACGCGGGCGGCGGCGATCCCGCCGTGGGCGCGGATCCAGGCCGAGGCGCGGGCCATGTGCGGGGCGTCGGGGGCGTCTCCGGCCAGGCGCAGGGCGACGTACGCCTCGATGGTGGCGGAGAGTTCGGACGGGCCGCCGTGGAAGGTGGCCCAGGTGCCGTCGGAGCGCTGTTCCCGGCGGATGTGCCGGGCCGCTGCCCGAGTGGTGGCCTCGTCCCGGATGCCGAGGAACTGGCGCAGCAGCAGGTCCTCGGCGTCCATGGTGACGTTGGTCTCCAGGTCGCCCTTCCACCAGCCGGCCGGGTCCTGCTGCCGCAGCAGGTGCCGCGTGGCGCGCTCGACGGCCTCGCGGACACCGGGCGGTGCCGCGTCCGTGGTCCCGGCCGTGGTCCCGGCCGTGCTCCTGGCCGTGCCGTTGATGGTGCTGCTGGCGGTGCTGCCGGCCGTACTGCCGGTGGTGCTGTCATCCGGATCGGCGCCGCGGGGACCGGCGCCGTCGGTCGTCGCTGTCATGGCTTCCCCTTAACGTGCAGTGGCTTGTGCTTCTGCTGTGCTGGGGTCTGCCGTCGGCCGGCGCTACGGGCTGGTGGCGCCGGCCGGCGACTCGCGCGTCATATCCGTACCCGGGTGACGAGGGTGGCGATCACCTCTTGCGTACGACGACGAAGTCGGCGAGGGCGACGAGCTGTTCGCGCACCCGCTGGGGCATGTCGACGTCGTCGAGGGCACGGACGGCGATCGCGTGCTGGCGGCGGGCCTCCTCGGCGGTCCACTCGCGGCCTCCCGCCTCCTCGATGAGGGCGGCGCGGGCGGCGAACTCCTCCTCCGAGAAGTTCTCGAAGTCGTTGCTCTTGGCGTCGGCGGCGAGGAGCTTGCCGAGCTTCTCGGCGGCGGGGCCGCCGGCGGCGAGGGCGGCGACGACCGGCAGGGACTTCTTGCGCTGGCGCAGGTCGCTCCAGGTCTGCTTGCCGGTGGACTCGGGGTCGCCCCAGATGCCGAGGAGGTCGTCGACGGCCTGGAAGGCGAGGCCGAGGTGGTAGCCGTACTCCTCCAGCTTGTCGGCCGTGCGGTCGTCCGCGCCGCCGAGGACGGCGCCGATGGAGATGGCGCAGGCGAGCAGGGCGCCGGTCTTGTTGCCCTCCATCTCCAGGCACTCCTCGACGCTGACGCTCTCGCGGTGCTCGTAGGAGATGTCCTGGGCCTGGCCGTCGATGAGCTTGCGGCTGGCGGTGGTCAGGCGGCGGGTGGCGCGGCCGGCCTCGACGGTGCCGAGCTCCAGGAGCACCTCGTTGGCGAGGGCGAACAGCGCGTCGCCGACGAGGATGGCCTGGGCCGGGCCGTGGACCTTCCACACGGTGTCGCGGTGGCGGCGCTGCTCGTCGCCGTCCATCAGGTCGTCGTGCAGGAGGGAGAAGTTGTGGACGAGCTCGACGGCGACCGCGCCGGGGATGCCCACCTCGGCGGGGGCTCCGGCGGCCTCGGCGGACAGCAGTGCGAGGGCGGGGCGGACGGCCTTGCCGCCGTCGCCGTCGGCGGGGTTGCCCTGGGCGTCGATCCAGCCGAAGTGGTAGGCGGCGACGGTGTCCATGGGCGCGGCGAGCCGTTCCACCGCGGCACGCAGTGCGGGAGTGGACAGGGTGCGGCCGCGTTCGAGGAGGGCGAGGGTGTCCGCGACCTCCGTCGGCGCCGCTTCCGCCGCTCTGTTACCGGCTTCGGTGTTCTCGACGGCCGGGTTCCCCGGGTTCACTGGCTCTCCTCTGTTCTCCGTGCGTGCGGTGCCGGTGGTGTTGGTGATCGTCATGCCGCCTCCTGCAAGGGATGGGCCCGGTGGCGGCCGAGTGCGGCGAGCGCGGCGTGCGCCGCGCTCAGGCCGCTCCGGACGGCACTCTCCATGGTCGCGGGCCAGCCGGTGGCGGTCCACGCACCGGCGAGATAGAGACCCGGCGTGTCGGTGCACGCCCCGGGGCGCAGCCGGCCGACGCCGGGGGTGGGGGCGAACGTGGCGGTGCGCTCCCGGGTGACGAAGAAGTCGCGTACCTTGGCGCCGCGCGCGGCGGGCAGCAGCCGTTCCAGCTCGGGGAGGTATCTGCGGCGCAGGACGGTCACCGGTTCGTCGATGTCGTTCTGGGCGACGGACTGGGACAGGGCCAGGTACTGGCCGCCGTCGGGCAGCCCGGAGGACTCGGTGCGGTCGAAGACCCACTGGACGGGGGTGCCGAGCGCGGCGAAGAAGGGACGGCGCAGCACCTTGCGGTCGTAGACGACGTGGACGTTGAGGATGGGCGCGGTGCCGATGTCCAGGAGCCGGTCGGGGTCGGCGAGCGCGCCGGCCGGGAGCAGCCCGTGGGCCTCGCGCTGCGGGACGGCGAGCACGACGGTGTCGGCGTCGAGGGTCTCGGCCTCGGTGGCGACGCGCCAGTTGCCGTCCGGCGTGCGGGAGACGGAGGTGACCCGGGTGCGCAGTTCGGTCCGTACGCCCGCGGCGTCGAGCGCCGTGCGGGCGAGGGTGTCGTGGAGGTCGCCGAGGGGGACCCGGGCCCAGCCGATGTCGGCGGCGCCGTTCTCGGAGAGCAGGCCGGTCTTGAAGACCATGGCGGCCAGTGCGAGCGAGGAGTGCTCGGCGGTGGCGTTGAGGGTGGCGATGCCGATGAGGTTCCACAGGGCCTCGACGGTGCGCGGGCTCTGGCCGTGGCGGCCGAGCCAGGTCGCGAAGTCCAGCCCGTCGAGGGCGGGGTCGGCGGGGTCCAGGCCGCGCAGGGCGAGGGCGGCGCGCCCGACGGCGGCCCGCTCGGCGAGCGAGAGGTGCGGGTAGCGGGCCAGCGATCCGGCCAGGTGCAGCGGGACGGGCAGGGCGCTGCGGCGCAGCCGGCCCAGGCGCGGCCCGCGGGGGTGGCCGACGTCGAGGACGGGTACGTCGAGCCGGTCCTGCAGCGGGGCGAGGGCGGCGCCGTCGATGCGGTCGAGGAACCACCGGTAGGCGGTGCAGCAGCGCAGGTAGACGTGCTGGCCGTTGTCGACGGTGAGGTCGCCGCGCTTGAAGGAGAAGGCGAGCCCGCCGAGCCGGGGGCGGCCCTCCAGGAGGGTGACGCGCACGCCGGCGTCGGCGAGTTCCAGGGCGGTGGTGACGCCGGCGAGGCCGCCGCCGACGACCACGGCGTGGTGCGCGGTCGCGGTCACGCGGTCCTCCTGGTGCGCTGGCGCGAGACGGTCCGGGCGTCGAGGCCGGACAGGCCGCGCACGGCGACGTACGCCTTCTCGTGCGGGGGCAGGGAGACCCGGCCGCGGAGCACCGCCTCGGGTTCGCGTTCGATGCGGTCGAGGAGGCGGCGGTAGATGCCGGCCATGGCCGCGACGCAGGCGCCGCTGCGCCGGTCGAGCATGGGCAGCAGCCGGTAGCCCTCGGCGAACAGGGCGCGGGCGCGCCGGACTTCGTGGTGGACGAGGCCGGCGAAGTCGGCTCCGGCGGGGAGCCGGCCGTCGGCGAAGCCCCCCTCGCAGCCGAACTTGGCGAGGTCCTCGGCGGGCAGGTAGGTGCGCCCGTTGCCGGCGTCCTCGCGGACGTCGCGCAGGATGTTGGTGAGCTGTAGGGCGAGGCCGAGGGTGTCGGCGTACTCGCTCGCGCGCTCGGCACCGGCCGCGCCGGCCGCGGTACCGAACACGCCGAGGGAGAGCCGTCCGATGGCCCCGGCGACGCAGCGGCAGTAGAGCTCCAGGTCCTCCCAGGTCGCGTACGTTTCGCCGCGGACGTCCATCAGTACGCCGTCGATGAGCTCGTCGAGGCCGCCGAGCGGGATGGGGAAGCGGCGCGCGGCGTGGGTGAGGGCGACGGCGACGGGGTCGGTGTCGTCCTCGTCGACCTCGCCGTCGCGGATCCGGCCGAGCAGGGCCCGGGTCTCCTCCAGGCGGGCCAGCTTGGCCCCGGCGGGGAGCGTGCCGTCGCCGATGTCGTCGACGCGTCGGGAGAAGGCGTACAGGGCGGACATGGCCTGGCGCTTGTCGGTGGGCAGCAGCCGGATGCCGTACGCGAAGTTGCGCGCCTGCGCCCCGGTGACGGCCTCGCAGTAGCTGTAGGCCGCCAGGATCGGCGCGGACGGCGCGGTGGTGTGTGCGGAACCCTCCACGGTCGGGCTCACCCCTTTCTCGGCGCGGTGCGCAGGACGGCGGTCACCTCGCGGAGCAGGCCGCTCCGGGTGGGCCGCGGAGGGCCGGGGAGTACGTCGAAGCCGGCGCCGGCGACGGCGCGCAGGGCGGCGCGGCCGCCGCCGACGAACCCGGCGAGCAGCAGCCGGAGCCGGCCGTGGACGCTGCCCACGAGCGGGGTGCCCTCGTCCAGCAGGTCCCGGGCGCGGGCGGCCTCGTAGGCGACGAGGGAGCGGACGGAGGCGCCGGCGGTGGGGGCCTTGAGGTCGGTTTCGGCCACGTGGAAACGGCGCAGGTCCTCGGCGGGGAGGTAGATCCGGTTCCGGTCGAGGTCCTCGGCGACGTCCTGGACGTGTTCGACGATCTGCAGGGCGGTGCAGACCGCGTCGGAGCGGCGGATCCGTTCGGGCGTGGCGGTGCCGGTGAGGGCGAGGACGAGGCGGCCCACGGGGTTGGCGGAGAGCTCGCAGTAGGCGAGCAGGTCGCCGTACGTCTCGTAGCGGGTGACGTGCTGGTCCTGGCGGTTGGCGGCGATCAGCCCGAGGAACGGCTCGGGGGTGAGGGCGTGGGCGCGGACCACGGGCTGCAGGGCCTGGAGGAGGGGGTGGCGCGGGGTGCCTCCGCCGGATCCGAAGACCCGCCCCAGGTCGGCCTCGAGGGCGTCGAGCATCGCGGGCCGGTCGTCGGCGGCGGCGGGTTCGAGGCCGAGGAGGACGGCGTCGCGGCCGCCGGGGGCGAGGTCGCCGTCGCCGATGTCGTCGACGAGGCGGGCATAGCCGTACACGGCCATCAGCCCGTCGCGCCAGGCGCGGGGCAGGAAGGCGGGGGCGACGGGGAAGTTCTCCGTCCGGGCCTTGCCGAGGGTGGCGTTCGCGTGGGCGTCGGGGGCCGGGGTCTGCCGGGGACGGATGCCGTGCGCCGGGGTCACCGCCCGCCGCCCGCGGCGCGGACGGCCGTAATGCCTGGGGGCCGGAGAATTCCCGTAGCCATTGCCGTCACATCTCCCGTTCTACACTGCCGACGCAATACATCCTATTTCGGACACGCCGCCGGACTTTCCCCGGGCTGTCCCAGGCCGTTCACCTGCGGGGAATCGTCCCCTCTTGCCGCGGTTCAGGGCCGCTCCAGCTTACGCTGTACAACGCCGCGGAACCTTCCGGGGTATTCGCAGCGCTACCGAATGTCGGCCCGAATTGCCCCGGACGCGCCCCGGGGGACACGCCGTGGACACGCCGGCGACACACCCGGCCCGCGCCGGGGACACGCCGAGGCCCCCGACCGCTCGGGGCGGCGGGGGCCTGCGGCGGCGGCGGTCAGTGCCCGGTGGCCTTCTCGTAGGCCGAGACGACCTCTTCGGTGGGCCCGTCCATCAGCAGCTCGCCCTTCTCCAGCCACAGGACGCGGCTGCAGGTGTCGCGGATGGACTTGTTGTTGTGGCTCACCAGGAAGACGGTGCCGGCCTGCTTGCGCAGCTCGCGGATGCGGTCCTCGGAGCGCACCTGGAACTTGCGGTCACCGGTGGCCAGCGCCTCGTCGATCATGAGCACGTCGTGGTCCTTGGCCGCGGCGATGGAGAAGCGCAGGCGCGCGGCCATGCCGGAGGAGTACGTGCGCATCGGAAGGGAGATGAAGTCGCCCTTCTCGTTGATCCCGGAGAAGTCGACGATGTCCTGGTAGCGCTCGCGGATCTGCTCGCGGCTCATGCCCATGGCCAGGCCGCCGAGGACCACGTTGCGCTCGCCCGTGAGGTCGTTCATCAGCGCCGCGTTGACGCCCAGCAGCGAGGGCTGGCCGTCGGTGTACACCTTGCCGGCCTCGCAGGGCAGCAGGCCGGCGATGGCGCGCAGCAGGGTGGACTTGCCGGAGCCGTTGGAGCCGATCAGGCCGATGGCCTCGCCGCGGTAGGCGGTGAAGGAGACGCCGCGCACGGCGTGGACCCGGCGGACGCCCGGAGCGTCGCCCTTGCCCCTGCGCATTATCTTGCTCAGCGCCGCGGTGGCGCTGCCCTTGCCGGAGCTGCCGGTGTTGACGCGGTAGACGATGTGGACGTCGTCGGCGATGACGGTGGGGACGAGACCCCTGTTGTTCTCAGCCACGGCCGTAACGCTCCTCAGCCTTCCAGAAGTACACGAAACCGCCGACGCCGATCACGACGGCCCAGCCCAGGGCGACGGCCCAGACGTGGGGCGGCAGGTTCTCCGGGCCGTACTTGTCGATCAGGGCGAAGCGGATCAGGTCCATGTAGATCGCCGCCGGGTTCCACTGGAGCAGGTCCGCGACCAACGCGGACCTCTCCTTGAGCATCTCGTTGATCGAGAACATGACGCCGGAGGCGTACATCCAGGTGCGCGTCAGGAACGGCATCAGCTGCGCGAGGTCCGGGGTCTTGGCACCCATGCGCGCGAAGACCAGCGCGAGACCGGTGTTGAAGACGAACTGCAGCACCAGCACCGGCACCACGAGCAGCCAGGACAGCCGCGGCATGTTGCCGAACGCCACCACGGTGACGAACACCACGATCATCGAGTACAGCAGCTGCTGGAGCTGCTGCATCGAGAAGGAGATCGGCAGGGAGGCGCGCGGGAAGTGCAGGGCGCGGACCAGTCCGAGGTTGGACGGGATCGCGCGCACGCCGGCCATCACCGAGCTCTGGGTGAAGGTGAAGACGAAGATGCCGATCACCAGGAAGGGGATGTAGACGTCCTTCCCCATCCCGCGGCCCGCGTCCATGATCAGGCCGAAGATCAGGTAGTAGACCAGCGCGTTGAGCAGCGGCGTCGCCACCTGCCAGATCTGGCCGAGCTTGGCCTGGCTGTACTGAGCGACCAGCTTGGCCCGGGAGAACGCCAGGATGAAGTGGCGCCGGTCCCACAGCTGCCGCACGTACCCGGCGAGGCCGGGCCGGGCGCCGCTGACGGACAGGCCGTACTTCCGGGCGAGCTCGGCGGGGGACAGCCCCGCGTCTTCGGACGGCGGCTTGCTCGTGGCGAGGGCGCCGTCCTGGGTTGTGTCACTCACAAGTTGAAACTTTCCGTCTTCAAGATGCGGCAGTAGGTGGCATCGGACCTGGGCGTACGGACCGTGACCGCGCCATGTTCTCAGACGCCGGAGCGTCAGATGACAGGCGGTCGTCCCAGCCGGGTCAGCCGCCAGACCGTGCGCCACCTCATGGGGCGCCGGGGACCACAGGGGGTGGTCCAGCCCTCCTTGAAACCGCCGAACCAGGCCTTGAGGGCCGGGACCGAGGGCCTGCGCAGGAGCGTCAGCAGCAGCCAGACGCCCACGTAGACCGGCACCAGCGGCGCGGGCAGGTTGCGGCGGGCGAGCCACACCCGGTTACGGGCCACCATACGGTGGTAGACCGCGTGCCGGGAGGGGGCGGTTTTCGGGTGCAGCAGCACCATGTCCGCCCGGTAGTCGATCGACCACCCTGCGTCGAGGGCCCGCCAGGCCAGGTCGGTCTCCTCGTGCGCGTAGAAGAACTCCGCGGGCAGGCCCCCGACCTGCGCGAGCACCGAGGTGCGCACGGCGTTGGCGCCGCCCAGGAAGGTCGTCACGCGGGAGGAGCGCATCGGGTCGGCGGCCCGCAGCCGTGGCACGTGCCGGCGCTGGGTCTCACCCGTCTCCGGGTCGGCGATCCGGAAGCTGATGATCCCGAGCCGGGGGTCCTCGGTGAAGGCCTGCCGGCACAGCTCGGCGGTGTCGGTGCGCTCCAGCAGCCCGTCGTCGTCGAGGAAGAGCAGTACGTCCACGTCGCCGCCGCCGGGGCCGAAGGCCTCGATGCCGACGTTGCGGCCGCCGGGGATGCCCAGGTTGTCGGGCAGCGTGACGGTGCGCACGTCGTCGGGGAGCCCGGTGACCTCGACGCCCTGGCCCACGACGACGACCTCGACGGGGCCGCCCTCCTGGCGGGCCACGGAGTCGATCAGCGCCTTCAGCTCGTCGGGGCGGTTGCCCATGGTGATGATCACCGCGCCGACGCGCAGCGGGGCGCTCACCGCAGCCTGCTGGAGACGAGGACGGAGACCAGGTGCAGCACCGTCTGCAGCAGCGCGATGCCGGCGAGGACGGCGACACCGAGCCGGGTGTAGAACAGGTCGCCGCGCATCTGGTCGACGACGGCCAGCACCAGCACGAGCAGCGAGGCCTCGATGCCGAGGATCAGCCGGTGGAACTTGAGCGCGGACGCCGCCCGGCGGGCGAACGCCATGCCGGACGAGCGCGGCTCGGCCGCGGCCTCCTTGACCGGGGCCATGCCGGCCTGGTGACGGGCGACCCCGACCAGGTCGGTCTCGGCCTTGACCAGGATCGCGCCGAGCGCCGCGAGGGTGCCCAGGAAGGCCCACAGCCAGTCGATCCGGCCACCGCCCCACAGGTCCGCGGCGCGCAGGCCGAGGCCGACGAGCACGGCCGCGTCGCACAGGTACGCGCCGACGCGGTCCAGGTACACGCCGGAGAGCGAGTACTGCTTCTTCCAGCGGGCGACCTCGCCGTCCACGCAGTCGAGCAGCAGGTACAGCTGGACCATGACCACGCCGAGGACGGCGCCCCAGACGCCCGGCACCAGCAGGGCCGGGGCGGCGAGCACGCCGCACAGCGTCATCAGGTAGGTCAGCTGGTTGGGCGTGACCTTGGTGCCCACCAGGACGCGGGTGATGCGCAGCGAGACCTCGCGCATGTAGAGGCGGCCGCCCCAGTGCTCGCCGCTGCGCCGGTCCTTGACGCCCGCCGGGTGCACGACGGGCCGGAGTTCAGCTACGGATGGTCTTGGCATAGTCGGCGTACGCGTCCCTGATATCGGCTTCGGACAGGTTGAGGTGCTCCAGCACGGTGAAGCGTCCCGGGCGGGTCTGCGGGGCGTACTCGACGGCCGCGACGAACTCGTCCACGCTGAACCCGATCTCCTCGGGCAGCACGGGCAGCCCGTGGCGGCGCAACACCTCGACGAACAGCCCGGACTGCTCGGCCGCCCCCCGCAGGTGCATCGCGAAGGCCGCGCCGAGGCCCACCTGCTCGCCGTGGAGCGCGGAGCGCCCCGGGTAGAGCAGGTCGAAGGCGTGACTGATCTCGTGGCAGGCGCCGGACGAGGGCCGGGTGTCCCCGCTGATCGACATGGCGATGCCGGAGAGGACCAGGGCCTCGGAGAGCACCGTGAGGAACTCGTCGTCCCCGCAGCCGCCGGGGTGGCGCAGCACCGACTCGCCGGCACTGCGCGCCATGGCGGCGGCGAGGCCGTCGACGGCCTCACCGGTGATCTTGTGCGAGAGCTCCCAGTCGGCGATCGCCGAGATGTTGGAGATGGCGTCCCCGATGCCGGCCCGGATGAACCGGGAGGGGGCCTCCCGGATCACGTCGAGGTCGATCACCATGGCGATCGGTGTGGGGACGCCGTAGGAGCCGCGCCCGTTGTCGTTGTCCAGGATGGACACCGGGGAGCAGATCCCGTCGTGCGAGAGGTTGGTGGCGATCGCCACCATCGGCAGCCCGACCCGCGCCGCGGCGTACTTCGCCACGTCGATGATCTTGCCGCCGCCCAGCCCCACCACGGCGTCGTAGCGGCGGCCCTTTATGTCGTCGGCGAGCTTGACCGCCGAGTCGATGGTGCCGTCCGCGACCGGGAACCAGTCGGCGTACGGCAGGACCGGCGCCAGCCGGGCGCGCAGCGCCCGGCCGGAGCCACCGCTGATCGCGATCGCCAGCTTGCCGGACGAGGAGATCCGCTGGTCGGCGAGGATGCCGTCCAGCTTGTCCATCGCCCCGTTGCTGATGTCGACGACGACCGGGGAGGGAATGAGCCTCGTCAGTACTGGCATGCGATCGTCCGGCCCTTGGCGAGGTCGTCGTGGTTGTCGATCTCGACCCACCTGACGTCGCCGATGGGGGCCACGTCGACGGTGAAGCCGCGGTTGACCAGCTCCTGGTAGCCGTCCTCGTAGTAGAGGTCGGGGTCGCGCTCGAAGGTCGCCTTGAGGGCGTCCGCCAGCTCCTCGGCCGCCTCGGGCTCGATCAGGGTGACGCCGATGTACTCGCCGGTCGCGGTGGCCGGGTCCATCAGCTTGGTGATCTTCCGGACGCCCTGGCCGTCGGTGGTGATGACCTTCATCTCCTCGTCGGCCAGCTGCTTGACCGTGTCGAGGGCGAGGATGATCTTCTGGCCGTTGCCGCGGGCGGCGAGCAGGGTCTGCTCGACGGAGACCGGGTGGACGGTGTCGCCGTTGGCGAGGATCACGCCCTGCTTCAGGACCTCACGGGCGCACCACAGGGAGTAGGCGTTGTTCCACTCCTCGGCCTTGTCGTTGTCGATCAGCGTGATCTTCAGCCCGTACTTGGCCTCCAGCGCGGCCTGGCGCGCGTAGACGGCCTCCTTGCGGTAGCCGACGACGACGGCGACCTCGGTGAGGCCCACCGCGGCGAAGTTGCCGAGGGTCAGGTCGAGGACCGTCAGGCTCTCCTCGTCGCCTTCGGGGCCGACGGGCACGAGGGCCTTGGGCAGGGTGTCGGTGTAGGGACGCAGGCGGCGTCCGGCACCGGCAGCGAGGACAAGGCCGATCATGCTGGTTCTCCTTCGTCATGTACGGCGGGTGCCCCGGAGGAGACCCAGAAGCGGATGCTCTCCACGAGCACCACGAGTGCCACGAACACGGCGAGGACCGTGAGCGCGACGGGGAACGCGTCCCGGGCGAGGACCGCGGCCAGGACCACGGTCAGCAGGACCCGGCCGTCATGGCCGCCGATGGTCCACACCAGCCACCGGGGGGGTGCGCCGGAGCCTCCGCGGATGCGGTAGACCGTGTCGTAGTGATGGTAGGCGACCGCCGCGACCAGTCCGAATGCGGCCGGAAGGGCTCCGGGGACGTCCGCCTTGGCGGCGAGCACCAGGACGGTGGTGTATTCGGCGAACCGGAACAGCGGCGGGACCAGCCAGTCCAGGGGGCCCTTGAGCCGGCGGGAGACGGCCGCCCCGGAGAAGATCACGTACGCGGCGGCGGTGCCGATCAGCCACAGATCGCCGAACGCCTGCCGCGCAGCTCCCCCGACGATCAGCGCGGAGCCGACGACGGCCAGCCCCACCGAGGCACTGGCGGCCAGGGCCCTGTCGGGCGGCGAGGCCAGGACGGAGGCGAGCGGCCCGCTGTCGGCGAGGTCGGCCAGCGCCTGCGCGGCCCGGTCGGTCCGCTTCGCCTTGCGGGTCAGGGAACGCAGCACCCGGCCGGCGGTGGTGTAGAGGGCGCCGAAGGCGCAGCCGACGAGCAGGGCGTAGAACACGATCCGCGGGGTGGTGAACGCGGTCAGTACCGCGATCATCGCCCAGCGCTCGCCGATCGGCAGGATGATCATGCGCCGGACCCAGACCGTCCAGCCGACGCTGTCGAGCCGGTCGGAGAGGGCGGCGGTGGGGCTCGTGTTGGCCGTGGCGTCGTGGTTGGCCTCGTTGAAGGAGAAGTCCACCACGTGCCGGCAGGTCATCAGGATCATCGCGCCGAGGGCGAGGCCCCAGACGTCGTCCCCGGTGCGGGCGGCGCCGAGGGCGAGGCCCGCGTAGAAGGAGTACTCCTTCGCCCGGTCGAAGGTCGCGTCGAGCCAGGCGCCCATCGTCGAGTACTGCAGGGAGTAGCGGGCGAGCTGCCCGTCGGTGCAGTCCAGGACGAAGGAGACCAGCAGCAGCACGCCCGCGGTGACGTAACCCCAGCGCTCGCCGGTGGCGGCGCAGCCGGCCGCTATGAGCGCGGTGACGAGCGAGGCGGTGGTGACCTGGTTCGGGGTCAGGCCGCGGCGGGCGCACCAGCGGGCGATGTAGCGCGAGTACGGGCTGATGAAGAAGGTGGTGAAGAACCCGTCGCGGGACTTCACGGCGGAGCGCAGCCGGACGGCCTCGTCGTCCACGGCGGCGACCGCGGCGGCGGCCGCCTCGCGCTCGGCCCCGTCGGCGGCGACGGCGGCGACGAGGCTGCCGAGCTCGGGCCGCTGGACGGCGGTCCCGCCGGCCTCGACGGCGGCGGCGAGCCGGTCGGCGTACGGGCCGCTGCCGTCCACCGGGAGCGCGACGGCCTCGTCCAGGGCCGCGCGGGCGGCGGGCTGGACGGTGAAGGCGCCGGTCACGGCGCAGGCGTCGAAGCGGGGGTCGGTCAGCGCGAGCCGCAGTGCGTGGACGTGCCCGACGAAGCCGCTGTCCACCACGGCCACCCGCTGCCCGGCGGGTACGCCCGCCAGCACCGCGGCGGCCTCGGCGGGCCCGGTGGCGGGGCGGACGTCGAAGCCGAGGGAGCGCAGATCGTCGTTAAGCGGTGATCCGGGGACCGGCAGGCCGGTGAGGATGACGGTCGACAGACGAACTCACTCCTTGCAGCGAACACGGCAGCGGGCGCCGCACGGGGGCGGCGGCACGTCGGCAGAGGCTATCGGATGAACGGAAGCCGGGGTTCACCACCCGTTTGCCGCCCGATAGGCCGAAGATTCCGAGCCTCGGAGGCCCGGTGGGATCATCATCGGTGATCGCGTCGAGGTCCGACAAACCCTCCGGGTGTTAAAGTGGGGCGGCTCACGCGAATTGCGTGTGATATGAGCGGCACGAGTGATCTGAGTGACAGGAGGTGGGTTGATGACCGTCGCAGCGGTCGCTGCCGAGCGCAGCGCACTCCGGTTCGTCCCCGCCTTCCACCGGGCTGCCGGCCGGGCCTGATCACCGCGATCCGGTCCGTCGGCCGGTGCCCTCTCACCAAGGGTTCACAGTGACCGACCACTCCGGTTCCACCGCAGCTTCCCCCTCCGGTTCCGTCTCCCCCGCCGACCTCTCCGCCGCGTTCTTCGCCCTGCACAGCGGCCTGCCCCGGCAGGCGCCGGGCTCCGACGCGACCACCCGGCACCTGCTCTCGCTGTGCGGGCCGCTGCCCGAGCGGCCGCGCGCCCTCGACCTCGGCTGCGGCCCCGGCCGCAGCGCCCTGCTGCTCGCCGCCGAGGCCGGTGCGCACGGCGCCGAGGTGACCGCCGTCGACCTGCACGAGGACTTCCTCGACGAGCTGCGGGCCGCGGCCGCCGACCGCGGGCTCGACGGCCGCGTCCACCCCGTCCACGCCGACATGGGCGCGCTCCCCCACCCCGAGGGGTCCTTCGACCTCGTCTGGGCGGAGGGTTCCGCCTACCTCCTGGGCTTCGACACCGCGCTGGCCCGGTGGAAGCACCTGCTCGCACCGGGCGGCACCCTCGTGCTCACCGAGTGCGAGTGGACGGTCGACGAGCCGTCCGCCGACGCCCGCGCCTTCTGGGACCCGCACGGCGGCCTGCGCTCCACCGCCCGCAACATCGCCGCCGCCCAGGCGGCCGGCTACCGGGTGCTGGGCGTCCACCGCCTGCCCGACTCCGACTGGGCCGCGTACTACGGTCCGCTCGCGGCCCGGGCCGACGAGGTCGCGGCCGCCGCCGGGTCCACCCCGGATCGGGCGACGGCCGCCGCGCTGGCCGGCGCCCGGGAGGAGATCGCCGTACGGGCCCGGCACGGCCACGAGTACGGGTACACGGGCTACGTCCTGCGCCCGGTGACCGCCGGCGACGGCGGCGCCTGGCCGGCCCGGCCGGAGACGGCCGCCGACCGGGCCGCAGTGCGGGCCGTTCACCTCGCGGCCTTCGACACGCCCCTCGAAGCGGACCTCGTGGACGCCCTGCGCGCCGACCCCGCCTGGATGGCGGGCCTGTCGTACGTGGCCGAGGGCCCCGACGGCTCGGTCGTGGCGCACGCCCTGCTGACCCGCTGCGAGGTCGACGGCGTGCCGGCGCTCGCGCTCGCCCCGGTGGCCGCCGACCCGGCGGTCCAGCGCTCGGGCGCGGGCAGCTCCGTCGTCCGGGCGCTGCTGGCGGCCGCGAAGGAGCAGGGCGCGGCGCTGGTCCTCGTCCTCGGGCACCCGGACTACTATCCGCGGTTCGGCTTCGTGCGGGCCTCCCGGTTCGGGATCCGGGCGCCCTTCGAGGTCCCGGACGAGGCACTGATGGCACTGGTGCTCGACGGTTCCGTTTCCGTTCCGCGGGGAACGATCACGTATCCGGCCCCCTTCGGGGTCTGATCCCGCAGGTGGTCCGCGTGCGCACCGCACGCGGACCACCCCCCTCCGGCGCTTATTCCCCCCTCGGGGGACGAAACTCGCCGATCCTCCAAATTGGGACAAAAACCCCCTGTCCGGAGATCCGAAAAACACACGT